>DAOWGA010000188.1 GCA_030637665.1 Lysobacterales bacterium
TCATTCGCCCAAACGGACGAAGATGAAACGGACATGCTCGAGGAAGTGACCATCACTGGTACCCGCAAAGCAGGCGTTTCGTCACTGGACACGCTGTCCCCCGTGAGCGTAATCGGCGGTATGGAACTCGAACGGCAGGGCTTGTCCGACCTCACTGACGCGCTGACCAAAGTTACCCCCGCGTTAAGTACGCAGCGCTTTCCGATCGCAGACGGAACCGCCTTTGTGCGACCGGTGACTCTGCGTAACCTGGCGCCCGATCAGACTCTGGTGCTCGTCAACGGCACACGCCGCCACCGTTCCGCGCTCGTCAACCTGCAATTGGCGCCGCTGGGCACCGTTAACCAGGGTTCACAAGCAGTCGACTTCTCGGCCTTTCCCTCCAGCGCCATCAAGCGCGTCGAAGTATTGCGCGACGGCGCTTCCGCTCAGTACGGTTCGGACGCCATTGCCGGAGTAATCAATGTCATTCTAAAGGATGACAACCAGGGCGGTTCCATCAACGCGCAGTACGGCGAATACACCGAGGGGGATGGTGAGCGAGCGAACATCAACGGCAACGCCGGCTTTCCGCTGGGTGAAGACGGCTTCATCAATATCAGCTTCGAGTATGCGACTTCCGACATCACTTTTCGCGGCCAGGCCCGGCCGGATGCCGCGGAAGTGGCCAGTATCGTCGGCAATGACGTGACCCCATACAACGGCCTTGGCCAACGCTGGGGTGACCCGGACATCAAGAATTTAAAGTTCTTCCTCAATACCGGAATTTTTTTCAGCGAAAAATTTGAACTTTACGGCCACGCCAGCTACATGGACAAAGAGACCTTGGGCGGCTTCTTCTATCGCGGGCCGGTGCTGCCGCCCGAGTACATGATCGAGGCGCGGTCGACTCTGATGACCGACAGCAATGGCGATTTTCTGCCCGATCCTGCTCCGCAAGCGCTGGTGAACAGCATCGTGGCCCAGGGCCTCAATCCTGCTGACTACATCACGGCCGACCCCAACAGCCCCAGCGGTTGGGTCCTGCTAAACCCGATTCATACCCTGTTCCCGGGTGGCTATAGTCCGCTGTTCGGTGGTGACATCAAGGACTACTCTATCGTCGCCGGGGCTCGCGGGATGTTCAACCAGGACTTCGCCTGGGACTTAACACTGCGCACAGCTGAAAATGAGTTGTCCTATGTGCTGGAAGATTCCATCAACCCCAGTCTGGGCGGGCTGTCGCCCACCACTTTCAACCCGGGTACACTGATCCAGCAAGAGTCCAGCGCCAATCTCGATTTCGTGAAGACTTTTGGAAATTCTCCGCTCAACCTGGCTTTCGGCCTGGAGTGGCGCAACGAAACCTACAAAATTCGTGAGGGTGATGCGGGTTCAACCAGCGTCGGCCCGACCTTTGCGCAGTTTGGCGTGGGCTCTGACGGCTTTCAGGGATTCTTCCCTGACCAGGTCGGCAGTTGGGAAAAAGACAGTACTGCCGCCTACGTGGACTTGGAAACAGACCTGGGCACTCGGTTCTCCGTCGGCGCTGCGGCGCGCTACGAGGATCATGACGATTTCGGTTCGACATTCGACTGGAAGTTGTCCGGCCGATTCCAGTTCACCGATAACTTTGCCGGGCGTGCGACTTTCAATACCGGATTCCGCGTGCCGACGCCGGGTCAGGTGAACACCTTGAACATCACCACTTCAGCGGACAGTTCGGGCAACCTGATTCCGAGCGGCTTTACCCCGTGGATAACCCCGTTGCAATAGCTCTCGGCGCCACGCCGCAGGTAACAGAAGAGTCCCGGTCATTCACGGTCGGCGTGGTCTGGAATCCCGTAGACAACTTCGCTGTAACGCTTGATGTATACGACATCAAGATTGAAGACCGTATCGGTGCGCTGGACAAGACGGTTGACCAGGCCGCGGTCGACAGGCTGATCGCGGCGGGCTACCCCGGCGCAGAATTGCTGCTGAACAGTTCAGCCAGTTACTTCAGCAACGCTTTTGATTCAGAGATTTTTGGCGTCGACCTGAGCGTGGACCATTATGCTGACCTGTGGGGCGGACTCCTCACATCGAGCCTGCGCTACAATCACAACGACCAGGACGTGACCAACATCAAGCCCGGAACCATCAATGACAGCCGTGCATACGACCTGGAGAACCAGGTGCCGAACGATCGTGGCATTCTGACATTCGACTGGTCCAGGGATTGGCTGGGCGGCCTGCTTCGCTTCAACTACTACGGTGGGTGGAGCACCACGGGTGGCCTTTTCAGTCCGGGTGACGCTTCCGATGCCTCCGACTACGGCAGCGAGATCCTGGTCGACCTCGAGGCACGCTTCGATATTGGGGAGTATTTCCAAATAGCAGTTGGCGGCGACAACATCTTCGACAACTACCCGGACAAGGAACAGGACGAAACCTTCGAGTACCTCGGTGCTGTCTATTCAGTAACGTCCCCGTTCGGCTTCAACGGCGCATTTTGGTACTTGCGGGGTTCCGTGTTCTTCTGACCGGTACAGAGCACTAGTTATAGGCCGGGGCCGTGAGGCCCCGGTTTTTTTTCATAAGAATGGGGTCAGGCGTTCCCCAGGTCGTACTACACTCAGGCTGGCAGAATCCTGTTCAGCGCATCTTCAAGATGACCTACCGTACGATCGACATGATGCAGTTTGTCCAGACCGAACAGGCCGAGCCTGAAAGTCCTGAAACTTTCCGGTTCATCGCACTGCAGGGGAACCCCCGCAGCGATCTGCAGACCTTGTGCCAGAAATTTGCTGCCATTCTGAATCTCCGGATCATCCGTATAACTCACGACGACACCCGGCGCCTGGAAGCCTTCGGCGGCGACACTCCTGATCCCACGGGCGCTGAGCAAGGCACGCACCTTCAGCCCCAGTTCCAGTTGCTCCTCCCTCACCCTGTCAAAACCATAGGCCTCGGTTTCCTTCATGGTATCGCGGAATTTCTTTAAGGCATCGGTCGGCATGGTGGCATGATAGGCATGACCACCGTTTTCATAGGCCTGCATGATGTCCGACCACTTGCGCAGGTCACAGGCAAAACTGCTGCTGGTAGTCTCACCCAAACGCTCCAGAGCCCGCTCTCCCAGCATGACGAGGGCGCTGCACGGGGAAGCGCTCCAGCCTTTTTGCGGCGCAGATATCAGAACATCCACACCGCTTGCCTGCATGTCGACCCACAACGTTCCGGATGCAATGCAGTCCAGCACGAACAAGCCGCCTACGGAATGAACCGCATCAGCGACTGCCCGCACGTAGTCATCCGGCAGCAACATACCGGAGGCTGTTTCCACGTGGGGCGCAAATACCATGTCTGGTTGTTCTGACTTGATTCGCGCAAGCACCTCTTCGATCGGTGCCGGCGCAAGCGCCGCCTGCGGGCCTGCTTCACCAGCCCGGGCTTTCATCACAGTCATATCAGAGGCGATGCCACCCATTTCCAGAATCTGACTCCAGCGAAAGCTGAACCAGCCGTTACGAATGACCAGGCATTTCCTGTCCGTGGCGAATTGCCGGGCGACGGATTCCATGCCATAGGTGCCGCCACCCGGGACAACGACCACGGCCTGTGCGTTGTAGACCTTCTTGAGTGTTGCCGAAATATCGTTCATGACACCCTGAAAGGTTTGGGACATGTGGTTGAGTGAACGGTCTGTAAATACAACGGAGTATTCGAGCAGGCCATCGGGGTCAATATTGGGTAATAAGCCGGGCATGTTTTGCTTCTCTTTAAAAATGGGAGCGTGAGCATATCATTTTCGCTTCCAGCCTTTCCATTGCGGTGTGGAAAAAACTGCATCTGTTCAAAGGACTGGTTTTGTTTCTGCTGATTACTGCGCCCTGGTTTATTGCAGTCAGTATGAAAATCCCCGAATCCGCCGTTTTCTACCTGGATACAACCGTCACCCCGGTGAAGTACACCGGAGAGCTGAAAATGGGAATCAAGCAGGAGCCCGGTAAATACATCAGCACTTTCGAAGAGTTCGTGGGAAAATGGCAACAACTGGTGCAATATGCGGTTAATGAGCAAAAATAGCGAACAAGCATTGACCCGGCGGCAGCAGTTTCGCTTTCTGGGGTGGTTTGCCCTGATAAATGCAGTTATCTTCGCGCTCATCAGTCTGCGCTACCTGAGCGGGTATGTTCCCGGTGAAACGGCACTGGCCTGGATATACCTCGTTACTGTGTACACCGGACATCACGTGATGCTGACAGCGATCCCCCTGTTTGTGCTGGTCGGACCGGTGGTTCTGCTTTGGCCCCGCCGCCGGGTAACTGGCTTTGTTGCTGTTTTCCTGATGGCATTGATGATCGCATTGATTCTGATTGACAGCATGCTCTGGTCGCAAAGCCGTTTTCATTTGAATGCCCTGACCATGAAAATCCTTGGCTATCAGAGCTGGATTTTTGTCGCAGTGATGTTCCTCATCGGCTTGATGTTTGAAACCATCCTGGCGAGGAATACCTGGAATTGGGTGCAATCTGCCTCGTCCCGGGGTGGCTGGCTGGTCGGCTCAATCTGCGCGGTATGTATTCTGGTTTCACAGGGAATTCATGCCTGGGCGGATGCCAGTTACTACGTTCCGGTTACTTCCATTGCGCAGCAGTTGCCGGTATACCGGGGGATGACCGCCAAATCCTTGCTGACCAAATATGGGTTCGTGAATGCCCAGGCCAGCCGCGAACGGCAACTCGCCAGGAGGCTGGCAAAAGAGACCGGCGCTGTATCCAGGTCGCCCCTGAACTACCCGCTTGACCCGCTCCAATGTGATTCGGCTGAACGAATGAACCTGTTGATCATTTTGGTCGACTCAATGCGCAGCGATATGTTGTCCCCGCTTACGTCACCGAATATAAGCCGGTTTGCAGCGTCTAGCGGGGCAAATTTTTCTGAGCACTTCAGTGGCGGGAACTCATCCAGAATGGGGGCATTCAGCCTGTTTTACGGTTTGCCGCCAGGTTACTGGAGCAGCTTCTCAGCACTGCAGCGATCGACGGTGCTGATCGACCGCCTGCAGGCGGAAGGCTTCCAGCTGGGGCTTTTCAGCAGCCAGACCATGTACCGGCCGGTCATGCTGGACCGCACCGCATTTGCAAATGTGCCCAATCTGAGGATGTTTACAGAATCGCTGTCCGACCCGGCGTGGAAACGAGATCGCAAGTTGACAGGCGAATGGTTCGACTGGCTCTCCGCGCGGGATCCGGACCGGCCTTTTTTTGGGTTCCTGTTTTACGATGCAACGATGGCCAAGAATTTTCCTGCGGATTATGTAAAGCAATTCAAGCCTGAAAATGATAGCCCACAACAGCAGAAAATGGCACGGTACAAGACCGCCGTTCATTTCGATGACAGCCTGGTAGGGAGTGTGTTGGAGGACCTGGAACAACGGGGCCTCCTGGCCAATACGGTGATAATCATCAGTTCTGATCATGGAGAAGAAGTTGGCGAGAGCGGGGCAGGGCTCAAACAACACGGCTCGGGCTATACCCGTTACCAGCTCCAGACTCCGATGGTGCTTGCCTGGCCAGGCCGGACACAAGGTGAAGTGTACGATCACCGGACTTCGCATTACGACATTGTGCCCACATTGATGCAGGATCTTTTAGGCTGCAACAATCCCGCCAGTGATTACAGCGTGGGCCGGAACCTGTTCAGTCTTGCCCAGTGGAACTGGCTGGTTGCGGGCAGTTATTTCAATTATGCGATTCTGGATCCGGAAAACATTACCATCACGTTTCCCAATGGCGGGTATGAAGTCCGCGACTGGAACTATGTTTTACTTCAGGACCCTGAATTCGATGCCGACATACTGACTGCAGTGTCTGAACAGAACACCCGGTTTTTCAGCGGTTCATCGAAACAAGTTCAATGAACGGGCGATAATGGTGTCGAGCGAGCAACGACAAATATACTCCTATCCACGTCTATCCAAGACTGATCTGCTGGTCCTGCGAATTGGTGGTAACGGCCTGGGTAATCTGTTGTTCAACTGGGCGCGCTGCCTGAGCCGCTCAAGGCAGCGGAACTGGCGCATGATCTGGCCCACCTGGTATTCCCACAAACCAAAGAACAAGCGGGTCAATCCCTATGACATCCGGACTTATGGAGACCTGTTCAAACCAACCGGTGATTACATTTCGGGGCCGATGAAATTTCGGCAGTTGCTGTTTCGTAAATGGATTTCGGAAGACGAAGCTGAGCTCGCGCCACCAAAATCCGGCCGCGTTGTCCAGTTTCGCGGCATGGAAGGAAAATTCCAGCCTTTTCTCGGCGATCTCGGGCTGATCCGCTCTGAGTTGCTTGCGATGACCCGGGAAGAACACCTGGCGGGTTTTGTAGCGCCTGATCCCGCTCCCATCGGTATCCATATCAGGCGGGGGGATTTCTTGCAGCGCACGAGTTATGAGCAAATGGTCAGCACTCATAACAGCTTGCTGCCACTCAGTTGGTACATTGCCGCCCTTGAATCTGTCCGTAATCGATGCGGAAAGCTCGTCCCGGCTTATGTATTTTCCGACGGTGAAGACGAAGAACTCGCTCCGTTGCTGTCGCAGGAAAACGTCCGGCGGCGTGAGTTCGGATCCAGCATTGCTGACATCCTGGCGCTGTCCCGCAGTCGCATTCTCATCGCTTCGGGATCAACATTCAGCCAATGGGCCAGCTACCTGGGCCAGATTCCAACCATCACACATCCGGGTAAAATCGATCAGTCTGTCATGCTGGAAAACACGGACACCGAGATAGAATGGGCGCCGGGTGATGCGATGCCGGACTGGATTCCTGCCATGGCCGACAGAGAACCGGTCCGTTGGCAGGGGTAAGCACTCATAATGAAGTGGCTGACCGAACCTTGTGGCTGATGAGTGGGAGCAGGAACATTGAATAACAAACTGGTTTCAGGTCTGACCATCATCAGGAACGGTGTCCGCCTCAACTATCCCTTCATGGAAGCCATTCGTTCGGCGTTACCCCTTTGCGACGAATACATCATTGTCGCCGGTGACAGTGATGACGAAACCCTTGATCACCTGGCCAGCCTGGACGACCCGCGAATCCGCATCATTCATACCCGTTGGTCACCCGATATTACGCCTCAGAAATGCCTGTTGGCTCAACAAACCAATATCGGCCTGGGTTTATGCAGCGGCCGTTGGTGCCTTTACCTGCAGGCCAACGAAGTACTGCACGAAGACAGCCTGCCGCAATTGCACAGCCTGATGGAGCGGCACGCAGATAACCAGGCCGTGGAAGCCATGCTACTCGAACGACTGACACTGTGGTCGGACTATGGCCACTATATTCCGGTCTACCCGCGGCGGTTCAAATACACGGCACGCATCATTCGCCCGAATATCGGCACCTATTCCATCCGCGACGGGATGAGCTTCGCCATATTTGACGGATTCTCCACCAAGGGGCGCTATCCACAGTCGATTGACAGCGGGATCGATCTTTACCGTTATGGTTATGTTCATTCGGTCACCCAACAGGCCGCGAAGTTTGAAAGCGCCGTACACAAGACAGAAGCTTCCGAAAAAGCCGGGATGGACTATTACCACCAAAACTATCCGCGGCAATTCATAGCCCGGTATGACGGACCGCACCCGCAAGTGATGACGGACAGGATTGCCGCCTATCCCGCTGAAGACGTGCTGGATCTGGCCCGCTGCCGCACCCGGCTGACGCTGGGTGAGCGCAAGCGCCTGTTGGAGAGTTACCTGTATGGCCAGACCGGATTGCCGCAGCTGAGCCGAAACCGCTTTAAATTGCTGGGCTCACTGCAAGCCAAACCCCGCCCTGCCCTGGGAATATTGCAGGGAACCAGAGCGCTGGTGTAACTGTCGCGCGCCATCAACCGGCACACTGGTACTATTTTTACTCAGCTATCGCCGTTGTTTGCACCACGGGCTTCATCCAGTCGTTTAACCAGATCCTTCGCCCACCGTTGCAACATGCGCTGGGCCTCGGCGCGGTTGGTAACGCTGGAGGTCCACTGCATGTAACCACGGCGGGGCGCTTCCCTCCGGTCGCTTAATATTGCGATCAGGCCTCCGGTAACGGAATCGTATATTTCGAGCTTCAAGGTCATTTTGCCGACGGATTCCGTGAATTGCGTGGTCCGTCCCGGGGAACTCATGGTATCGGGCGCATGAACGTCCAGGTCGATGATGGCGGGCTTGATGCGCATCACGTCGTCGCCGGCCTGGTCCGCGATGGTGTATCCACCGTTTTCGCCCAGTTCTTTGGTGAATACATCGTCGAACAACTCAGACAGGGATGTCTTGATTTTTTCCATGTCCTTTGCATTGACCTTGAACGAATTGTAGCGGTTCTGGTCACGCTGCCAGTTACGGCGGAAGGCAACGGTGGCTGGATCCAGCACGACCTGTGTGTACAGACTCCAGTCGATATTGGGATCTGCGTAAATTCCTCCACGCCGGTTTTTTTCGACCAGTTCCAGGCCTTCGATGGAAACTTCAGGCGAATCGTCTTTTGCCATCACTGGCCCAACGGCGCTGATCAAAATAAAAGATAACAGCAAGGCTTTAAAAATCATGTACATAATGGTCTCCGGTGCCGTTTGTTTGCCAAATCAAAAATAAATTCAACCTCCGCCTCGCCCGTGAGGCAGGGCAGGAAGTTACCTTACTTCAGATTGTTGTCCTTCTTGATTTTATCAACCATCAGAGCCGCCACGTTTGCCATGGAACCCGTGCCTACATCGAGCAAGAATTTGAATGCTGTCTTACGCAATCTTGTGCCTAATCCTCAGTCAGCGCCAACCTTCAAAACTGAA
>DAOWGA010000324.1 GCA_030637665.1 Lysobacterales bacterium
CCAAAATGCCCAGCTTCTGCGTTGCAAATCTTGGCAATAGCCAGCTATTACCTGCTATTCGCGCCTTGAATCTGAACATTTTGAATTACAATCTACTTCGCCCGGAATAAATCAGAGGTTCCTTAGCGTATTTTGCTGCCGAATTGTGGCCCGTATAAACAGACCTTCTTCATTGCACCAATTTCGCTCCGGCCTGACCAATATTGAAGATGATCACTTCAAGCAGTGCCGGCCGGTCCAGATCTACGTTATCCGGAATCTTGATTACGAATGGGCCGGTTGAATGTGGCTGACCATATTCCTTCCATGAAATGATTACTTTGTTGGCGTAATAGTCCCGGCTGGGAAATCTTGTTGAACATTGCGACCGCGCCATGATGTTCCCGCAAGCGACAAAATTGCCGGAACGCGGCACCAGCAACTGAACTTCAGTGACTGGAAATGCCAGCTCATTGCGGATGATAACGCCATCGATCTCGATGCCGGTTGGTTCTGACTTTTTTTCCTGCGCCGGAGCACAGGCCAGTAACAGGATTACCTGAAGTAAAAAAAGGAACAAAAGCCAATTGCGGCGTTGAATCACCCTTACCGGTTACCAGGATGCGGCGAAAACTGATCTTCGACCATCCTGTTTTCAAGCTCCACCATCAATTGCTGATTCAGCTGAAACAGGCTCATGTTCGGCCGGTCCAGGTCGGTCACGAGCGCCATGACTGCTGAAAACGTGATTGCCAGCGTCCAGGTGGCGAGACTGCTGCGCGTGCCGGTCAGACCCGCCTGGTAGCCCATCACGATCATGGACAACAGGGCCATCAGGAACAGTGTGATCCAGATTACCGGAGAGATACGATTGAACAGGGTAGCCTGAATCCGGGCGTCATGCGCATCGATCATGGCCAGTACGGACTGGGCAAAAATACCCGTGTCTGCGCCTTCGCCGGCGCCTGACATGGCTGCTTCAGACAGATTCCACCGCTGCACACGCAAGCTTTCCGACTCTCGGAGCAGCTGGATAACACCTTCGATATCACCGGCATGAGCTGCTTTGGAGGTTTTCAATCGCAAAGTGGCGAATCGCCGCAGAATATCCTTGGCAATCACGGGCACGTCGCCATCCAGGAGGTCGGCCCCGCGATAGGCCGAGTCGATGGCGCTGATTTCCAGCATATATGCCTGGGCCCTTGCCTCGAAGTGATGTTGCGCCATGCTGAAACTGAACGCCAGCATGAACGCCAATAAACCCAGGGAAGCACCCATGATGGCCCGGACCTGGGCCATTTGCGCTTTATGCGGCTTGCTCTGGTGACTGCGCCCCACCCGGAAGCCAATTTCAATGAATCCCACCATGGAAAGAACGAATATGACCATAAGCAGCAACAAAGGGATGTTGTCCAAAACTGACATTGCGTTCACTGTTTCTTCTCCATGCCTAATGCCTTGCTGACGATTTCAAACACGTCAGGAGAAAGTCCATCCACGGCCAGGATTCTCTTCAGTTCTGCCGTCATCATGGAGCGCCTGGGAGGATCGTAGCGAATCCACGAATTAAAGGCTGAAGCCATGCGTGCGGCCACCTGCGGATTCAGTGCATCCAGAGCAATGACCTGGTCGGCATGAAAGCCATAGCCGGAACCATCAACGGTATGGAAACCCGTAGGGTTAGCCATGGCGAAGGCTCCGATCAGTGATCGCACCTTGTTCGGATTGCTAATGCTGAACGTATCGTGTTCCAACAGTGCGCGGACCGTTGCCACGGTTTCCGTGCCCGGCTTCGTGGCCTGGATCATGAACCATTTGTCCATGACCAGGGCGTCATCCTTCCAGCGCTGCTCGAATGCCTCGAGGGCTGAGGTAGCGGCTGCGGCATCAGCCCACACCAGGCCGCGCAATGCCGCCAGCGTATCGGTCATGTTGTCGCTCGCACCGAGTTGTGCCTCAGCCAGTTCGGCGCCATTTGCCGTTTCCTGCAAATAGGAGAGACAGACATTCTTCAGGCTGCGCCGGGCCATCGAGGCAGAAGATTTGTCATAAGGCTCACCATCATTCAGTTCCTCATAGCGCGACCGGAACCCGGACTCAAGGGCATCAGCCAGGCTGCTTTTTACAAAGCACCTGGCTGCGTGGATACCGTCTACATCAACCAGGTCCATCAGTTCAGCAAGGTAATCCTCTCCCGGCAGGATCATGGCTTCGGCCAATAACGCCGGGGCAGAAACCCGATCTTCCAGTAAAGTCCGGAAAGCATCGACCAGCCCCTGCTCCAACCGCATTTCCTCACCCCGGGCATAACGCTGCTGATTGCCAAGTATTTCACCTTGCGCCAGCAATTGTGCTGCCTCCCAACGCACAAATGCATCACTGTCGTGAGTCATCAACACGGTCAGGTCGTTCGCCGAATACGAATACCGCAGCTTCACGGGCGCTGAAAAATCGCGTAACAAAGAGGGCACCGGCTCATCCGCTATGTTGATGAAGGTGAACGATTGCTTTTCCTCTTCCAGCAACAGCAGGCGCGAGGTGGCGTTTGTGGACTCTTCGCCCAACAACTGCAGTGGATATTCTTTGCCGGACTGGGACAACAGGCCAACTGCAAAGGGAATAAGCAAGGCCTGTTTCTCCTGCTGATTATTGGTCGGCGGAGTACGCTGTGAAAGATGCAGGGTGAATCTGGCCCTTTCAGCATCATACTCACAGCTGACCGTCACCTCGGGTGTCCCGGACTGCCCGTACCAGCGGCTGAAGCGCTCCAGATCGACGCTGTTGGCATCGGCCATGGCTGCGAGGAAATCGTCGCAGGTCACCGCCTGACCATCGTGACGCTCGAAATAAAGCTTCATGCCCTTTTGAAAACCCTCTTCTCCGAGCAGCGTGTGGTACATGCGAATGATTGTCGCTCCCTTCTGATAGACGGTCATGGTGTAAAAATTATTTACTTCGATGTACTGGTCAGGCCGGATCGGGTGAGACATCGGCCCGGCGTCTTCCGGGAACTGCCTGCTGCGCAGGTCGCGTACATCGTGGATTCGCTTGATGG
>DAOWGA010000297.1 GCA_030637665.1 Lysobacterales bacterium
AAACTACCCTTGGTAATACCCATCCGGCGTGCCAGCGGTTCTATCGCCAGGGCCTGAACGCCCTGCTCAGCGATTAACTCCAACGCTTCCCGCTCCCAATCCTCCGCTGAGAGGGTGACTCTTTCGTTCTTAGGCAACGGTTTCATGCGGTCTTTGAATTCCTGTATTAAATGTTGGCCAAGTGTAACGCTTTTTGGCGGTTCAAAACGTATGTATTGACTTGTATCCCGAGGTTTACCATACTCCAGCGTATGGAAAGTATTGGAGAACTGTCATGACCTTGGTATTGCTGCTAACTCTTTTGGCTATTTCACTTGTCTGTGCTTTCTACGGCACCAGCCTGTTGATGTGGACTGTGGCCATGGCCGCAGGCATCGTGATCCTGGCCTCGACCGGATCTGTGCCACTGTTCAGCCTGGCTGTGATCGCCGCGATCTTTGCAGTCATCGCGATTCCACTTAACGTCGTTCCCTGGCGCCAGCAGTTGATCAGCGCGCCGTTTCTCAAACAGTTCCGACGCATGCTTCCCGACATTTCTGAAACGGAACAGGTTGCACTGGATGCCGGAACGGTCGGCTGGGAAGGCGAACTGTTCGCCGGCAGGCCGGACTGGAAATTACTCAAGCAGCAGCCTTACCTCACATTGACAGTTGAGGAACAAGCGTACCTCGACGGCCCTGTCGAGGAACTGTGTCACATGCTGAACTCCTGGGAGATTACCCACAACGATGCCGACCTGAACCCGGAAACCTGGGACTTTCTGAAGCGCAACCGCTTTTTTGGAATGATCATTCCCAAAGAGTATGGTGGCCTTGGTTTTTCCGCCATGGCCCATCGCGCCGTCCTGCAAAAAATTTCCTCTGTTTGTGCCGTTACGGGTTCGACCGTGGCAGTGCCGAACTCACTGGGCCCCGGCGAACTCCTTTTACACTACGGAACCGAGGAACAGAAAAATCACTTCCTGCCCCGCCTGGCCCGCGGCGAAGACATCCCCTGCTTTGGCCTGACCGGACCGACCGCAGGGTCCGATGCCACTTCCATCCCGGATCTCGGCTTGATCTGCAAGGAAAAATATAAAGGCAAGGAAGTCCTTGGAATCCGTCTGAATTTTGATAAGCGTTACATCACGCTGGCGCCCAGTGCGACGATTATCGGCATTGCATTCCGCTTGTACGATCCTGATGGATTACTGGGCGATACCGAAGACCTCGGCATCAGCCTGGCGCTGGTGCCGCGCGAAACCAAGGGCATGGATATCGGCCGCCGCCACATGCCGCTGAACCTGCCTTTCCAGAATGGGCCGATCCGTGGCAAAGATGTTTTCGTTCCTCTGGATGCGCTGATCGGTGGTGTTGAAATGGCCGGCCAGGGCTGGCGCATGCTGGTTGAATGCCTGTCGGTGGGCCGCGCGATTTCCCTGCCATCCATGTCGACCGGTGGGACCAAAATGTGTGCACTGGCGACTGGCGCTTATTCCAGGATCCGCAAACAGTTCAACATGCCGATCGGACGTTTTGAAGGCATCGAGGCCGCGCTGGCACGCATTGCCGGCAACACGTACGCAACCTCAGCCCTGTCCAGGATGACTGCGACCGCAGTGGATCTAGGCGATAAACCCGCGGTGCCGTCGGCGATTGCCAAGTACCACACCACTGAAATGGCCCGGGATGTGATCCGGGATGCCATGGATATCCATGGCGGCAAAGGCATCATTCTCGGCCCGAGAAATTATCTTGGCCGTGGCTGGCAGAGCATTCCCGTGTCCATTACCGTCGAGGGCGCCAACATCCTGACGCGCAACCTGATGATTTTTGGACAGGGTGCGATTCGTTGTCACCCCTACGTACTGAAGGAAATGGCAGCAGCGCGCCTCGAGAACGCGTCTGAGCGCCTCAATCGCTTCGATGATCTGCTGTTCTCGCACGTCGGCTACTCAATCAGAAATGCCGCCAGGAGCCTGATCCTCGGATTGAGCTTCGGCAAGTTTGCGATGGTCCCGCACGACCGGAAAACAGCGAAGTACTACAAGAAACTGGCGCGCTATTCGGCTTCTCTGGCCTTTATTTCTGACATCGCCATGCTCACCCTCGGCGGCAAATTGAAGCAGAAGGAGCACATCTCAGCCCGCCTTGGCGACGTACTCAGCCATCTTTACATCTGTTCGGCCATGCTCAAGCGATACGAGTCCGAGGGCCGGCCAGTAGCAGACCAGGCAATCCTGGCCTGGTCGTTCCATAATGCGATTTACAAAATCCAGACAGCCCTGCGACTGGTGGTCGATAATTTCCCCAACCGCTACATGCGGTTCATGTTGAGATTCGTGGTGTTCCCCTTCGGCCGCCGCGAAAAAGAGCCCGGCGACCGGCTGGCGCACAGGGTAGCGCAACTACTGCTGGTACCGTCCGATACGCGCGACCGCCTGACCAACGGCGTATTCAAGTCCGACACCTCAGATCACCCAATCTGCCTGATGGAACAGGCGTTGCCGCAGGTGATTCTTGCCGAACCACTGGAGCGCAGGCTGCTCAAGGCGCTCAAGCATGGTGAAATCAACGGGTTCACCTGGGATGAGCAGGTGCAGGATGCGCTCAACAAGTCTGTCCTGACCAGGGAAGAAGTCGATATCCTGGTTCGCGTGCGCGACCTCGTTGCGGAAATCATCGCGGTCGATGACTTTGATATCGAGGAACTCCGCCTGGGCAGAAAAACCAAGCCGAGGCTCGATACGCAGCACGCCGCGTAAAGCAGATTTCCGCAGCGTACTTTCGCTGCTATAATCACGGCCCCACCCGACCCCGGAAATATTATTTGGGGATCGAGTGGGGCCATTGCTTTGGGTGCCCGGAAAAACAGGAACCTGGAAAATATTCCATGGATCTGCCGGGTGAAACGGGAAGCCGGTTAAAGTCCGGCACTGCCCCCGCAACGGTAAGCGAGCCAGTCCGCACCAGCGGGCTGTTTGCGGCCTGATGCCACTGCACGATGTGTGGGAAGGCGCCGCAAAGGCTACGGAA
>DAOWGA010000179.1 GCA_030637665.1 Lysobacterales bacterium
TCCGGTTTGCAGGGTCATGGATTACGGCAAGTTCAAGTTCGAACAGGCCAAAAAGGCACAAATCGCCAAGAAAAAGCAGAAGAATATCCAGGTCAAGGAAGTCAAATTCCGGCCCGGTACCGAGGAGGCCGATTACCAGGTGAAAATGCGCAATGTTCACCGCTTCCTGGATGAAGGTAACAAGGTGAAACTGACATTACGGTTTCGCGGGCGCGAGATGGCGCACAGGGAACTGGGCGCTGCGATGCTGAAAAAAGTAGAAACTGAATTGGCGGAAGAAATCACGGTTGAACAATACCCGAGGATGGAAGGCCGCCAGATGGTCATGATGATCAGCCCGAAAAAGCACTGATCATGTAGGAGGCCGCCATGCGGCCGAAAGAAGGCTGTGGAAATTCGGCCGCATGGCTGCCTCCTGCATTAAGAAATGTGGAGCCAGGGAATTTGATTCTTGTAAATCAATTCCCCGGCCCCATGTAGAGGTCCCCGCGGCAAAAAAACGTCGCGGGCTTAAAAGAAGCGATGCCAAGCTGCAACAAAAGTGTCCGACCGGGCCGCTTGTGTAACGTGACATGTAGAGCCCCTCAAGGGGCAAAAAAAGGAGCAAGACCATGCCCAAGATGAAAACCAATCGGGGTGCGGCCAAGCGTTTCAAGAAAACCGCCTCGGGCGGCTTTAAGCGCGGCCACGCCTACCACAGTCATATTCTGACCAAAAAAGACCAGAAGCGTAAGCGCGGCTTGCGCGGCACCGACATGATCAGTGCCGCAGACAAGAAATCCGTCAAGCGCTTGCTGCCGTACGCATAAAGGAGGATCAGAAAAATGGCTAGAGTAAAACGTGGTGTACAGGCAAAAGTCCGGCACAAGAAAGTACTGAAAGCAGCCAAAGGCTATTATGGCGCGCGTCGCAAAATTTATCGCGTTGCCAAGCAGGCGGTTACCAAGGCTGGTCAGTATTCCTACCGGGACCGCCGCCAACGCAAGCGGCAGTTCAGGCGCCTTTGGATTGTGCGCATCAATGCAGCTGCACGTCAATTTGACTTGTCCTACAGCCGCCTTATTGACGGTCTGAACAAGGCCGAGATCGAAGTGGACCGCAAGGTGCTGGCCGATTTGGCCGTGCACGACATTGCCGCTTTTGGCGCGCTGGCGGAAAAAGCGAAGGCAAGCCTGGGATAGATCCTGTAGGAGGCCGCCATGCGGCCGAAAAACGCTCTGGAAATTCAGCCGCATGGCGGCCTCCTGCAAAAATAATTGGGTTCCTGATGTGAACGCAGTCAATGAATTAGAACAACGCGCGCTGGCGGAGATCGTAGCCAGTGCTGATCTTCAGCAGCTGGATGATCTGCGCGTTCAATACCTGGGTAAGAAAGGCGAAGTTACGGCGCTGCTCAAGTCACTTGGCGGCATGGAACCGGAGCAGCGCAAGCCTTTCGGCCAGGCTGTCAACGCGACCCGGGATGCTCTGAACCAGGCCATTACTGCTCGCAGACAGGCTCTGGAAGCCGCAGCTCTGGAACAAAAACTGCTGAACGAGCAGGTCGACGTTACCTTGCCGGGTCGTGGTGAACATTGGGGCGGCCTGCACCCCGTTACGCGGGCAATGGATCGCGCCATCGGCATATTCACCAAGCTTGGCTTCGACGTAGCCACCGGGCCCGAAGTCGAGGACGACCACTATAATTTCGAATCGCTGAATTTCCCGCCGCATCATCCGGCGCGGGCCATGCACGACACTTTCTATTTCGGTGACGGCCGTCTGCTGCGCACGCATACCTCACCGGTTCAGATTCGTGTCATGGAAAAGAGTGATCCGCCTTTCCGGATCATTGCGCCGGGTAAAGTATTCCGCAGCGATTCGGACCAGACGCACACACCGATGTTTCACCAGGTCGAAGGATTGCTGGTGGGTGAGGGCGTTAGTATGGCGGACCTGAAAGGCATTTTGCACATGTTCGTAAATGCCTTTTTTGAGCGCTCGCTGGCGATGCGTTTCCGGCCCTCCTATTTCCCGTTCACGGAACCCTCCGCGGAAGTCGATATCGGCTGGGAAAAAGGCGACAGCAAGGAGCCGGGCTGGCTGGAAATCCTGGGCTGCGGGATGGTGCACCCAAATGTGCTGCGCGGCTGTGGTGTGGATCCGGAAAAATATACCGGTTACGCCTTCGGTATGGGTATCGAGCGTCTGGCCATGCTGCGTTACGGCGTGACTGACCTGAGACAGTTCTTCGAAAATGATCTCGAATTCCTCCGCCAGTTCCACTAAAGGGTAGAGCTATGCAGTTCAATGTTGAATGGCTGAAGAAGTGGGTCGCGCTTGACCTTGATGCAGAGCACCTGGCTGAAAAACTGACAGCGGCAGGGCTGGAAGTGGATTCGGTGAGACCCGTGGCTGGCGATTTCACGGACGTGGTCGTGGCGAAGATCGAAGACTGCCAGCCGCACCCTGATGCCGACAAGTTGCTGCTGTGCACGGTCAATGATGGTTCGGAGCAGTGGCTGCAGGTTGTTTGTGGCGCGCCCAACGCGCGTGCCGGAATTCTTGTGCCTCTGGCTCGGGTCGGCGCCCACATTGGCCCGGATTTCAAAATTAAGCGGGCCAAATTGCGTGGCGTGGAGTCTTTCGGGATGCTTTGCTCAGCCAGTGAGCTGGGCCTTTCGGATGATCACTCCGGCTTGATGGAGCTCCCCGCGGACGCTCCTGTCGGTGCCAACTTGCGTGAATACCTGGCACTGGACGACGCAGCAATCGAGGTCGACCTGACACCCAACCGCGCGGACTGTTTATCAATCCGGGGACTGGCCCGGGATGTCTCGGCCAGTTGCGCTGCCGACTACATCGGCCAGGATATCCCTGCGGTGCCGGCGGTCACAGATGACCGCTTACCCATTCGCCTGGAAAGCCCCGAGGATTGCCCGCGTTATGTCGGCCGCATCATCCGCGGTATCAATCAGAATGCACAATCACCGCTGTGGATGACGGAGACCCTTCGGCGTTGCGGGCTGCGCAGCATCAGCCCGGTGGTGGATGTCACCAATTTCGTCCTGCTGGAACTGGGCCAGCCGATGCACGCCTTCGACCTGGATAAACTGAGCGACGAAATTATCGTACGCCGTGGCAGGGAAAACGAAAAACTGGTCTTGCTGGATGGTTCCGAGGTCGAACTGGATGATGGTGTGCTGGCAATTTGTGACCGCTCCGGTCCGCTAGCGATTGCCGGCATCATGGGCGGTCTGGATAGTGCTGTAACCGAGCCCACCACCAACATCCTGTTGGAAAGCGCTTACTTCAAACCGGCCACCATTATGGGTAAAGCCCGGGCCTATGGTATGCACACAGATGCATCTCATCGATTCGAGCGCGGTGTCGATCCGCAAGGTCAGGTGGCGGCCATTGAGCGGGCGACGGCCCTGTTGATCGACATCACCGGCGGCGAGCCGGGACCTGTGCTGGTGGCTGAAGAACCGGACATGGTCCCCCGCAACCAGGCTGTCTCTCTTCGTCTTGACCGCCTGAATGCGGTCGTAGGGTGTGAATTTGAAAAGAATACCGTAGACGACATTCTGCTGCGCCTGGGCATGGATGTGAGCTGGAGCGATGGCAGCTGGACCGTCACTGCGCCTTCCAGCCGCTTTGACATCGGGATTGAAGAAGATCTGATTGAGGAAGTGGCGCGAATTTACGGCTACAACGAGATTCCGGAAGCACCGCCTGGCGGAGAGTTGGCGCCGGGATCAGCCAGCGCACACCTGGTGTCGCTGGAGCAGGTCCGGGACACCCTGTGTGCAGCTGGCTATCAGGAGGCCATCAATTACAGTTTTATCGACCGCAAACAGCTTGCTGTCGTTCATCATGACAATCAGGTGCTGCCTCTTGCCAATCCCTTGTCATCGGACCTGGATGTGATGCGAACGACCCTGTTGCCGGGCCTGTTGACTTCACTGGCGCGGAATACCCGGCGACAGCACAGCCGGGTGCGCCTGTTCGAAACCGGAGTGGCATTTCTGCAGGGCGAAACGATGCATGAGAGTCAGCGTCTGGCCGCTGTTGCCACCGGGGATGCGTGGCCTGAACAATGGGCTGAGCCGGCCAGAGCCCTTGACTTTTTTGACATCAAAGGCGATGTCGAATGCCTGTTTTCACTTCGCGGCATTAGCGGGCAACCGGTTTTTGAACGGGGACGTCTGCCCTGGATGCACCCCGGAGCGAGTGCCGTCATCAAGCTGAAAGACCAGGAAATCGGGTGGTGCGGGGAAGTCCATCCAACGGTGCTTAAATCACTTGAAATCAAGAAAAAAGTTCTGGCCTTTGAGCTGGACCTGGATTTGCTGCTTCGAAGAGAAGTTCCATTCGCGAATTTTATATCGCGATTCCCATCGATTCGCCGTGATTTGGCCCTATTGTTACCCAATGATGTAACATACCAGAGGGTTAGGGAGTGCATCACTGGCTCTGCAGGTACTTTACTGGAAAAAGTGGTAGTATTTGATGTATATCAGGGCGAAAGTGTAAAAAAAGGTTGCA
>DAOWGA010000178.1 GCA_030637665.1 Lysobacterales bacterium
CGATTACCACCGTAAGGGTTTTGGTATCCGCATGTTTCAGATCAATATCGGCCAGACCCAGTGTATCGACCCGCCAGATTGGGACGGGACTGTGCCATGCCTTGAGGTTGGCCTTGTGCCACGGTTTGGCGACCCCTTATCTCACTCCCTTGATTTTGACGGCGACGGTATCATCTCGGACGCAGAGCGCGAGTTCGACATATTGGACTGGTCTGTCAGCTGGACCCGTGACAGCCGCAATCACTTCCTGAACCCGAGTCGTGGCTCAGCACAATCATTGACGTTTCAAGCTGCTTTGCCCGGTAGTTCCAGGGATTATTACAAGATTATGTACCGGGGTGCCAAGTACTGGCCGATTTGGGGCGGGCTGGTGTTTTCACTCAGAACCAACCTCGGTTATGGTGACTCGTACGATAGTTATGACAAAAATTCTCAGGCTGAGCCAATTCTCATACCGCCTGAGGAACTCTGGTTCGGAGTCTGTGATCTCACCGATGTGATGGCGCTGGATACCGGCCTGCCGTTTTATGAACACTTTTACAGTGGTGGCGTGAGAGATCTGCGCGGCTATGACGATAATACGCTGGGACCAAAAGATCTGGGCTGCAACGCGGTTGGCGGCGATTTCAAGGTGACGGGAGGTGCGGAACTGGCCTTCCCCACTCCGTTCATGAGCGGCCAGAGCGGCACACGAATTGCGCTGTTTGTCGACACCGGCTACGTGTATGAAAATATCAGTGCCTTCGAAGTTGAAAAAATAAGAGGGTCTTTTGGCCTGTCGGTAACCTGGGAAGCACCCATTGGGCCCATTGTTATCAGTTACGCTTTCCCGTTCAGGGACCGGCCGGGCGACCGCACCGAAGACCTGCAATTCTCCTTTGGAACAACGTTCTAGAACCCGCTAGCGGTTCTCCGCCCGGGCCCGTAAATCTTCGTGTTTACTCCGCTTGAGTGTACAATACGGAGTATGCGGAGTTATGCCCGAGCAATATATGTACTGATATTCGGCCTTGCCTTCTCGGCGGCGGTCGATGCGCAACAGTTGCGCATTGGCTACGTGGACATGAAGGAAGTGCTGGATAACGCTCCGCAGGTCATTGCCGGCAGAGCCAAGCTGGACCGTGAATTCCGTTCCAGGAACGATTCCATCGAGATCGATGAGTTGAGGGCTGACGCACTGGACACCCGCCTCCAGCAAGCGAATTTGACTTCAGACAACACCGTGCAACTGGAACGTGAAATTCGTGAATTACGCCGCAACATCAGCCGCCGTAAAGAAGACTTGCGCGATGAACTTTCGTTCCGTCGCACCGAGGAAGTCCAGCAACTGGAAGAGGAAATCAATGTGGCCGTCCAGGAAATCGCCAGGCGAAATGGATTTGACCTGATCATCTCCAGCCCGGTCGTCTACGCCAGCCCTGATCTGAACATTACTGACTTGATTCTGGAACAGCTGGAGGTCGAGTTCGCTGCCGACCAGATGGAACTATCCACACCCTGAAGCTCGTTCAGACAGACCATGCCAAGCCTTAACAGCAACTATAGCCTGTCGGATCTGAGTGCACGCTACGAACTGGAGTTGCGCGGCGATGGCTCGTGCATGATCGACGGCGTCGGCACATTGAATTCGGCCGGCCCATCGAATATCACCTTTCTTGCCAATACCGCATACCGCAAAGATCTGGCGGCGACCCGGGCAGGTGCTGTTATCCTGAAAGACAGTGACGCCGGGGCCTGTCCGGGCAATTGCCTGGTGGCAGACGACCCCTACCTGGCCTATGCCCGGCTGGCGGCGATTTTTGACCCTCGCCCTGCCGCTGCCCCGGGAATCCATGAATCTGCTGTCGTCGCTGCAACGGCGAAGATTGGTGACGGCGTCAGTATCGGCCCCAACGCCGTCGTCGGAGATGCTTGCGAAATCGGCGCAGCCTGCACGATCGGGCCGGGCTCAGTGCTATACGGTGAATGCCGGCTGGGCGCAGGCTGCCTCCTGCATGCCAATGTGACTTTGGGTTACGGGGTTCGAATGGGGCAACGGGTCATTGTTCATTCCGGAGCGGTCATCGGCGCAGATGGTTTCGGCATCGCCTTCGCCACGGATCACTGGGAAAAAGTCCCCCAGTTGGGCGCTGTCGTGATCGGTGATGATTGTGAAATCGGCTGCAACACAACCATAGACCGCGGGGCGATTGGCGACACGGTGCTGGAGGAAGACGTCCGGATCGATAACCTGTGCCAGATCGGCCACAATGTACACCTTGGCGCCCACACAGCCATTGCGGGCCTGTCAGGTGTAGCTGGCAGTACGATAATCGGCAAGTACTGCCTGATCGCCGGTGGATCCGGCTTCTCGGGCCACCTTGAGATTGCCGACAAAACAACATTGGCCGCCAGCACACGTGCTTTCCGCTCCATTCGCGAACCGGGCACAAGCTGGTCCGCCCAATTACCGGCTCAACCCATCAGGGAATGGCAACGAAATCTGTCCAGGCTGCGCAAGCTCGATGAACTGGCTCGCCGCGTCCGGGACCTGGAAAAGCAACTGGAGAAGTCTTCTGACAATGAATGATCAAATTTTACCTGGCCCGGTCGAAACCGCCAGAATCATGGAATTTCTGCCGCACCGTTACCCGTTTCTGTTGATTGACCGGGTGCTGTCGCTCGAAATGGAGCCCGAAAGGAGGCTGACCGCTCTTAAAAACGTGACCATCAATGAGCCGTTTTTCCAGGGACACTTTCCCAGGAACCCTGTCATGCCGGGTGTGCTGATGATCGAAGCCATGGCCCAGGCGTCCGGGATGCTGGCACACCTTGCCGCCGAAACTGAGGGCAAAGAGGGTGAGCTGTTCTACCTGGTCAAAGTCGACAGGGCCAAGTTCAATCAAGTTGTCGTGCCGGGAGACCAGGTGCTGCTGGATGTGATCCAAAAGCGCATCATGCGCGGAATGGGCCAGTATGAGTGCAGCGCCAGTGTGGAAGGCCGGCGGGTGGCCAGCTGTAAAATTCTCTGTGCCGGGAGGAAAGAATGAACCAGATCCACGAGATGGCCCTGGTGGACCCGGCGGCAGAGATTGCCGATGACGTCGAAATCGGGGCATTCAGCATCGTCGGTCCGAAAGTAAAAATCGGTCCCGGGAGCTGGATCGGACCACATGTCGTGGTGACCGGACGCACCACCATCGGAAAGAATACCCGCATCTTCCAGTTTTCCTCCATTGGCGAAGAACCCCAGGACAAGAAATACGCTGGCGAAGACACCGAACTGATCATCGGCGACAACAATACCATTCGCGAGCTGTGCACGATCAGCCGGGGCACCATCCAGGGTGAAGGAAAAACCATCATAGGTAACAACAACTGGATCATGGCTTGTGTGCATATCGCCCATGACTGCCACCTGGGGGACGAAATCGTCATGGCCAACAATGCCTCACTCGCTGGTCATGTCACCGTGGGAAACTGGGCCATCCTGTCCGGCTACTCGCTGATCCATCAATTTTGCATTGTTGGTGAACACAGCTTCACTTCCTTCGCCAGCCACGTCAACCAGAGCATTCCGCCCTACGTAACCGTTTCCGGTGAGAAAGCAAAGGCCAGGGGCATCAACTCCGAAGGTCTGAAACGCCGCGGTTATTCGGGTGATCAGATCCAGCAGGTCCGGCGTGCTTACCGCGTACTCTATCGCTCTGAATTACCGCTGGAGGAAGCACGCAAACAACTGGATGAAATGGCCGCTGAACACGACGAAATCAAAGCCTGGATAGAATTCCTGGATACGACAGAGAAAAGCTTCATTAGATAGGCCGATGTCCGCCTCGACGCCAAGCATAACCCTGGTAGCGGGAGAGACTTCAGGCGACCAGTTGGGCGCAGCCCTGATCAGCGAACTCCGCAAGCGCTATCCGGATGCAGTTTTCACCGGTATTGGCGGGCGGAACATGCGGGCGGCCGGCATGATTACCTGGTGGGACTGCGAGGAACTGGCGGTATTCGGCCTGTTTGAAGTTCTTTCCCATTTTCCGCGCCTGTACAGAATCCGGCGTGAGCTTCGCAAACGCCTGTTGGCGCTCAAACCCGATGTATTCATCGGCATTGATGCACCGGACTTCAACCTGGGACTGGAATCAGCACTGAAACGTGCAGGAATCCGCACGGTTCACTACGTCAGCCCCACGGTTTGGGCCTGGCGTGAAAAACGTGTGCGAAAAATTGCCCGGGCTGTTGACCTGGTCCTGTGCCTGTTCCCGTTTGAGCCGGACTTTTACCGGGGCCATGGAGTCTCCGCGGTCTACGTCGGGCACCCGATGGCAGACCAGATATCGAACAAAATTGATCCTGCTGAGGCACGAAGCCAGCTGGGTATCGAGTCCACAGGCAAACTCGTCGCCCTGCTGCCGGGAAGCCGTATCGGCGAAGTCTCGAAACTGGCTGAACCCATGATTGAGGCAGCCCGTATCATCGCGGAGCAATCCCCCGGCATGAGTTTTGTGTCAGCCATGGCCAATGCAAAGGTGCGAATCCTGTTTGAATCCGCTCTTGAGCGCCCGGGAACCACGGCTATTCAACTTGTGGACAACGATCCACGCAATGTGATTGCAGCAGCCGATGTAGTCATGGTTGCTTCGGGGACAGCGGCCCTTGAGACCATGCTGATCAACCGGCCGATGGTCGTGAGCTACCGTATCGCAAGATCAACCTATCAACTGATCAAATCACTGAAGCTGGTCAAGGCAAATCATATTTCGCTGCCCAATATCCTGGCCGGTGAGGCTCTGGTGCCTGAATTGTTGCAGCATGAAGCCAACGGACCGAAGTTGGCGCAGGAGGTTCTGGGCTGGCTCGATGACTCTGGCCGCAGATCTGACTTGCACAAGCGTTTCTCACAGTTGAATTCAGACTTGCGCTGCAATGCCGGCGAGAAGGCCGCACAGGCCGTCTGTGAACTGCTGAGCCGGTCGCCGTGACTTCACGCCCACAAATCATTGCCGGAGTGGACGAGGCCGGTCGGGGGCCCCTGGCGGGCCCGGTCGTGGTGGCCGCGGTGGTGCTCGACCCGGGACATCCGATTGCGGGCCTGGATGACTCGAAAAAACTGAGTCAGAAGCGCCGGGAAGAACTGTATCCTTTGATTGTTGAGTGTTCCGCTGCCTGGGCCGTGGTGGAGGTCGGGCCAACCGAGATCGACTGTGTGAATATTCTTCAGGCCACGATGCTTGGCATGAAAAGAGCTGTAGAACAGCTAAAGCCAGCGCCTACTCTGGCCCTGGTTGACGGCAACCGGGCGCCTGAGCTCAAGTGCAGCGTGCGCACCATCATCCATGGCGACAGCCTGGAACCTGCGATATCCGCAGCCTCCATCCTGGCCAAGGTGACGCGCGACCAAATGATGCACAAGTTACACGACAGCTATCCGGAATACCGATTCGACAGGCACAAAGGCTACCCCACGGCTGAACACCTTGAATTACTTGCCAGGCATGGTCCTTGTCCCGTGCACCGAAGGTCGTTTGCACCGGTGAGAAAGCTGCTGCAGGCAGCTTTGCTGTGAGCGCAGGTTCAGGCGGTATAAAATCCTGACAGCCCGGTCTCTTCTGCGGTCTCTTCGCTGACCCGGTCCACCCTGGCCAGCCGTGGTCCTCGTTGCAGCCATGCCGCCAGCGCGTTGATGTCCGATTCGCGGCCTGCTGCCACCACTTCTACCCGGCCGTCGGGCAAATTGGTCGCACGGCCAGCAAGGTTCAGTTTGACCGCCTGCCGCCGCGTGGATTCACGAAACCAGACACCCTGCACTTTCCCCGAGACCAGGAAACGGCGGCACAATTGGCTCATTGCACGGACTCGCCGTCACTTGCGGCTGCCGCATCGATATAGCGCTCTATGGCCTCGCGCGTTACCGGACCCAGGAAAGCTTTCACGGCACGCCCCTCACCATCCAGAATAATCGTCGTCGGAAGGACCTTGGGCGCGCCGAAAGGCTCCGGTGGCTCATACACGTCAACTCGAAGGATCGGATAACTGGCATGAAATTCGGCCAGGAACTCTTCGAAAGCGCTATCGTCCGTGTCCTCGAAGGCAAGGCCCAAGACGGTCACGTCACCCCGTTCATCGTGCAGAGCGGATAATTCCGGCATTTCCTTCCTGCATGGCGCGCACCAGGTTGCCCAGTAATTGAGCAAGACCCAGCCGCCACGGTAGTCACTCAATGAAACCTCGCCTCCACCCAGCTGATGCAAGCTGAAATCTACCGGCTCCTCGGTTTCATAGGCCGCAGTAGCTGACAACGCCACCAGAAACAGCATGCAGGCCAGCCATTGGATCAGGCGGTTGTTTCCTCTATGACTCATGGTGCGTTTTCCTTGCGTCAATTTGCTGGTGGTCCCGAGCCACGCTTTCCCGGTACATGTCTCCCAGTGAACGATTCAAAACAGCCTCACCATTATCATGGACCGTCGCAAGGGATTGGATAAATAGCCGGTCCCACGCGGAATCCAGGGGCAGTTCGTTTTCTTCCGCCAGCGGCAGGTAGTAATTACCGCAGTGGTAAAGTTCGCCCAGTGTGACTTCGTTTATATCCCGGGCCAATATCCAGCGATCGTCCTGATTGCGGGTCACGATCCGTGCTTGCGTTAATTGTTGCATCAGGATCAGAATCTGGCGCTCGCTGGCTTTCTCTTCGAGCTCGAGCAGCTCTTTGGAGGAGACCGCTTCGCCCTTACGCTGAGCACTCCACAAATGCCCCGTGAGGCGGTATACCAGTTGGAACGCCCACTTGTCCGGCCAGTCCCCCAGGTTCACTTTTTCCGAAAAAGTAGTAAGGGAGGCCGCCAGGGAAGCGCCGAACAGAACCACCGTCCATACAATGTACAACCAGAAAAGAAAAATCGGCACGGTCGCCAGTGCGCCGTAGATCACCTTGTAATTCGCGTTGCTCACGTAAGCGACAAAGCCCGTCTTGGCGACCTCGAACAGGACCGCGCTGAGGAATGCACCGACCACCGCATCCCGGAATTGCACGCGGCGATTCGGTACCAGCACGAACATCATGGTAAAAACCAACCACGAAAGAAAGAAAATCCCGGCAGCGTGCCACCCCGGTGCGATGTCCCCCTTGATGCCCAGAGCCGCAAATATATTCTGCGCACTGAGGGCAATCGCTGCACCAATCAGGATCGGGCCCAGCGTCAACACTGCCCAGTACATGACCACCCTGTTGGTCAGGGTGCGTGCCCTGTCTACCCGCCAGATGTGGTTAAAAGCCACTTCAATCCGGAACATCAACAGCAAAGCGGTGATGATCAGCATGATGGTTCCCGGCAGCGTGAGGCTACTCACACTTTCCAGGAAGGTATTCATGTAGGATTCGATCTGCTCACCTGTCGCGGGCATGAAATTATCGAAAATGAATGATTGCAGTTTGCCGGAAAACTGGCTGAAAACGGGAAATGCCGAAATGACTCCGAAGATAACGGCCAGCAGAGGCACCATTGCCAGCAAGCTGGTGTAGCTGAGTGACGCCGCCTCCTCCATGCAGCGGTCTTCCTGGAAATGCTTCCAGACATGCCGAGCGAGCCGCTTGAACCGGAATCCATACAACTGCAAGTCAATGCCGGATTTTGTTTCGTCTGTCATGGTTGTTTACCGGTGTCTGTTCTCTGCATAGAATGCATGAGTACATTCCATATCCACCATTCTAACCAAGAGAAGGGCCATGACCATCAGAATCTTCCATAACCCACGTTGCTCAAAGTCCCGGACAACCCTGGCACTACTACAGGAGCAAGGCATTGAACCAGAGATAAGGCTTTACCTGGATTCACCCCCGAATGCCGATGAATTGCGGTCTATCCTGAAGAAGCTGGGCAAAACACCGCGGGAATTGATGCGAAAAGGCGAAGCCGAATACCGTGAACAGAACCTCAACGATGAGGCCCTGACTGACGATGACTTGATCCTGGCCATGGTGTCCACACCGAAACTGATCGAAAGGCCGATTGTGCTGGCCAACGGGCGCGCCGCCCTCGGCAGGCCACCGGAATCAGTCCTCGACATCCTCTGATTCCACTGACTGGAGACACCATGGAGATCCTGGTCATTTACTACAGCCTGCATGGCCATACGGCACAGATGGCCCGGCATATCGCCCGTGGAGTTGAAGAAATTGATGGTTCCTCGGCACGGGTCCGGACCGTGCCTCCTGTCGGTACTGGAATTGACAGAAAAACCAGTCAGATTCCCGAAGAAGGTCCGCCCTATGCGCGAAACGAAGATTTGAAAGAGTGCGGCGGCCTGATCCTGGGTAGTCCCACGCGTTTCGGGAACATGTCTGCGGCATTGAAATATTTTATCGATGGTACCGCGGCGGAGTGGTATTCCGGCGTGCTCGAAGGAAAGCCGGCCGCGGTCTTTACATCAACCGCCAGCCTTCACGGAGGCCAGGAAACAACCCTGCTCAGCATGATGTTGCCTTTACTCCACCACGGCATGTTCCTGGTCGGCCTGCCCTACAGTGAATCCGCCCTGATCCGAACCAGGGGCGGCGGCTCGCCCTATGGCGCCAGTCATCTGGCGGGCTGGGAAGGTGAACGGGAACTCGACGAAGATGAAATACGGCTGTGCCGTGCGCTGGGAAGGCGGGTAACACAAGCAGCACTGAAGTTATCAGCTGGCTGAGGCAAGAAATGCGGGGCCGTTTCATCAGCAGTAACCATGCCATCATCGCCGGCACCTATATTGCCTTGTTGATTTTACAGCCTGTATGGCATGCTTTATTGCCCGCACCACTGGGTGCGTCCTCATGGTGGCTGGGTCTGCTGGCCGCCATTCCCCTGGTTTTCCCTTTGAAAGGTGTTCTTGACGGTAATATCCGCAGCATGACCTGGGCTGGTTACCTGCTGATGCTGTACCTGGTGGTAGGCGTTATGGAGGCATGGAGCAATGCGCCCCAACGGATACCGGCGCTGGTGCAGACGGTGCTTGTTGCAAGCTGTATCATCAGCATGCTCATGTTCAGTCGCGAAAGCCGGTGATCCCGCCCTGTCGTTCTTCGTTTTCCACCGGGTCCGGCGTCACGGCAAAAAATTCCAGGTAGAGCTCATTCAAACGTGCAATGGCATGAGCCACATTGATGGTGACTGTGCCGGACCGGCGAACCACCTCAGGCTGGCGATTCCAACGGGCGCGGAATTCCTCAAAGCGCGAATTCCCAACATCATTAATGGATTCAATAGGTACATTGCCATCCCTGAATCGCTGCAGTACCGGACCATCAATCAGGCCACGCGTGCCTTCGAGTGAGCCTCTGATTTCATCTGAATCGATCAGGAAATCCGAGTAAAACAGGTCCATTTGTGTGCGCAGCAGCGCCTTGGCAGTCGTGACGGCATTCATCTCCTTGTAAAGGGATGTGGATTCGTCAACCCCGCCCCTGCCGGGTGACCTCAACAAGGCGCGGTAAAGAACTACCTGTTCGGCCTGGTAGAGAGCCTGCAGGTGCTGGTTGATGCGGTCCAGTATCGTGTCATCAGCCTCGAACTCCAATCGCGTGACGCCCAGTCCGGTGACAAACCAGTCGCGCCATTCGGACCCACGACTCCAGTTCAGGTTGATGATCCGTGATGGCTGGCTTCTGGCGCTGGCCATGTAAGTCAGCCGGTCAGGCACAACCCTGAAACCAACATCATTATTCAGCGGAGTTACGATTTTGCTGCCAACCCACTCGGTTGGGCAACTGTCATCAAGCACTTCATCGCTGGCGGGTGCAAACAGATAATGATACTCACCAGGACTAATGAAATTCGAACCAAACACGGTGCTCGTGTTTTCACCCTCAACATATCGCCCGATCAGGTTGAAGCTCAGGCGGCCAAAGAAATTGGCCACGTGCGGATCATCCGCCCGTACCGGCTCAGCCCGGCGCTGAACCCACTGCATGTTGTCATAGCAAATCTCGATGTCACCGAGTCCGGTTTGGTCCGCGATCAGATAATGGTCCGGAAACAGCCCGATCAACGCTCTCGTGGCTTCCAGCTCCCCCGACATTTCACATACCTGGTCAGTCCTGCAAGGAGCGATAATCATGCCCTCGGGCCGGTAAGCCGTGTTCTGACTCGCGTCGCCCCGTAAGACGATATCCGCGCCCTGCGCCAGCCTCGCTTCGCGGAAGGCCAATTCCGTTTCACGCATGCCGGCCACGAGTTCCTCCAGCGCCTGGCGATAGTCAACGAGCCCCATGCTGACAGGGTCATTAATGCCGCCTCCAACGCCACTGAAACAATCCACCTGTTGTTCCATCGCCTGCAAGAGGTCCATGCCCTGCTGTTTCATGCGGACGATCAGAGCTTCGTTTTCCGGCGTCTGGAAATAAACCGGCGATTGCCTGGCAAACCAGGCCAGAGTCGTCGCCAGGGCCGACCACTCCAGCGGATTGGGTAATGGCTCTTCAGGCGCTTCGCAGGCAGCAGGGGACCTGTCATGCAAGTATCCCAATGCGTAATTAATACGTTGCCAGGGCGTCAACTCGAGTTCACGCTGTAATTGAACCGCACCGAAAGGCCCATCCGGGTCACCTGCCAGTTCGGCGCTTAGCACCATCGATTCCGACAAGTCCACCATGCTGGCGAGACAGCGATCGAATTGATCCCGGCTCAAGGTCAAATTTCCGTCCTCGTCCATGTCCGCTGCAATACTGGTGCAGATGTTGATTTCCTCGGCTATCCTCCTCCTGACCGGCTGGTCAAAATAGAAATTCATGTCCGGTATCAACAGTACGAATTGGGCAATCGCATCCGCCAGCTCATGCAGCAGAAGGGTGTAACGCTCCCGGTCGGGAGGACCTTCCTGCAGATTCTGGGCAATATCGAAAGCGGCAGCCAGGTTAGCATTGATGCGGGGGTCTACATCGGAGAATTCCCTGGCAAAAGAGTTGGATATTTGCGGCAGCAGATTAGACAGAACCCGGGGCAGATCAGAGGTCTGCTTTGCTTGCATACTTTCTTCGGCGCCCGATTCATCGGCCAACTCCAAATCTGCCACCTGGCTCGTGACAGGCTGATCCTCGCTTTCTGTTTCCTGTCCGTTTGTCTCCCCCTCTGTCACTTCACCGGTAGCTTCGGGAGGCTCAATTTCCCCGGGCCTTTGTTGGGACAGCAGCAAGTCGGACACCAGCCACATCAGAGTTTCCGTGAAAGCGAGGTACTTACTGTCCTGCAGACCATCAACCGCAGTAGCAAGACGCAGCAGTTGCACCGCATCCCTGGCCTGATCGTGGTGTAAATTCGGAAGAGCAGAAAGCAGCATAAATCGCAAGCGCTTCAGACGCAGGGCATCGGGCGCTTCTTCATATATGGCGGAGGAAGCCAGGGCCTGGAAATCTTCCAACGCCAGCGCGATAAAATCGTCACCGGCTTCCAGGGCGATCGGCACCAGCGGCTCTGTAATCACCCAGGATTCAAACCATTCGGCATCCAGGCTGGAAACCAGGGAAAGAAACGCTTCGTCTTCGCCTGCCTTCGATAAGAACCCATCCCACAGCACGGGGGAGAGAAACTCCATTCGCATCAGCAGTTCAGGCAGAAACGCGACTGCCAGACGTTCATTTGA
>DAOWGA010000108.1 GCA_030637665.1 Lysobacterales bacterium
GTGCTGCCATTTTGGAGAATTTGTAATGCAGGCGAACCCAATTTCAACGCCGGATACCCGGCAGTCCGCAGGTGAAAAAGCCATACTGGATGCGGCGATTGAGTTGTTTTCCGAATATGGCTATGACGGCGTATCCATGCGTCGAATCGCTGAAGCGGCCGGCGTGAGCAAGTCAAATATTTACCATCACTTCGCATCCAAGGAGGCCCTTTATCTGGGCATTCTGCATGGAAGTGCGCAGCACCTGTCTGAAATTGTGGAGGATCTGGCCGAGGGAGATGGGGATTTTCAACGACGGCTGCGGGTGTTTGCCGAGGCGCACCTGGAGCACCTGTTCGCCAATGAAACAACCTTGAGGCTGGTGCTCAGGGAAGCTTTTTCGGGTGATGAAGAAAAAAGCCGGATGGTCGTCGACCAGGTGGTTGGAGGCATATTCAAGCGCATGGTCGCCATTTTTCAGGCCGGGCAGAAGGCCGGGATTCTTCGCCCTGATCTGGACCCGGGTTTGTGCACGACATTATTGATGGGAGCCAACCTGTTTTTCTTCCAGGCCCAGGGCATGCTTCAGCAGATTCCAGAAGCTGGGTTTGCGAAGGATTCGACCGGGTTTAACCGGCAAATGGTGGAAATCATGTTAAACGGCATGCTGTGCCAGGAATATGCAAGGGAGACGGGAAAGTGAACAGAGTTTTGAGTCGGTATTTTCTTAATATAGCTTTGGCAGCCGTTGCATTTTCTTTGCTATCAGCTTGCGGAGGCGGCAACGAAGACGGCGCTGATAGCACCGCTGAGCGCACGGTCAGCGTCACCCTGGCAACTGCTGCACTGCAGGAAGTCCAGGTTGAGCTTCATTCGATCGGTCGTCTGGTCAGCAAGAACACCCCTCTGCTGGCGGCGGAAATCAGCGCACGGGTGGTGGCAGTGCTGGTTGATGAAGGCCAGCCGGTGCAATACGACCAGGTTTTGATTCTGCTGGATACAACAACTTTCGAACTGGCGCGGCGAGAGGCCGAAGCAGCGATCGAGCAAATAAAGGCCAGTATTGCCAACGAGGAACGGCGGGTCGCCCGCTACCAGGATCTGAAAACCAAAAATATGATGTCGCAGGAACGCCTGGACGACGCCGAAGCGAAGTTGGCCGTGGATCGCGCCTCCATGTTGGCCGCAAGGGCCCGCCTGGCAAATGCTGAAGACAGGCTGTCGAAAGCGGAACTGATTTCTCCGGTAAACGGTGTTGTCGAGAGGCGTCACGTCTCGGTCGGTGACTATGTGCAAGTCGGCAACCCGATGGTGACCGTAACAGATACCAATGATTTGCGCGCTGAATTGCCCTTTCCCGAAACCGTTGGTCATCAACTGGTGATTGGGCAGCCCATTGTGCTGGAAAGCCCGATTGCGCCGGGGTTGCTGATCGATGCTTCCATCGACCAGATCCGACCCCAGATCGGCGCCATGAGCCGGGCCCTGGTAGTGATTGCGGAGGTAAAAAACCCCGGTAAATGGAAACCTGAAGCCACGGTGGAATCAACGGTGATCGTGGAGCGGCGCTCCGATGCTGTAGTGGTGCCAATGATTTCCATTGTGCGACGGCCCGCAGGCGAGGTCGTGTACGTACTGGACGACCCGGCGCAATTGACGGTTCGGGAAAGGCTGGTCGTAACCGGTGAGCGCCAGAATGGTTCGATTGAAATTCGCAGCGGTTTGCAGGCTGGTGAAACGGTTGTTGCTGATGGGGCGCATTACCTTAGCGAGGGCGCAAGGGTCGTGGTTCGGGAGAGTCAGCCGTGAAAGAGTCGATGAGCCCTGGACAGGGATCACCTGCCTTGCAAAGGATGGGCAAGAGTCTTCCTGAGCTTTCGATTCAAAGGCACGTATTTGCGTACATGCTGTCCGGCGTGCTGTTGCTGTTTGGCATCATCAGTTTCGACCGGATCGGTGTAGACCGTTTCCCGGCGATTGATTTCCCGATGATCTCAATACGTACCATTCTCCCTGGAGCGAGCCCGGAAATCATTGATTCCAGCATTGCGAACCTGATTGAGACTTCGGTCAACAGCGTGCCCGGGATCGAGCATATTCAGTCTACTTCAGCACCCGGAATTTCGGTGGTGGTTATCCGCTTCGGGCTGGAAAAAAATGTGGATATCGCGTTCAACGAAGTACAGGCCAAGGTGAACCAGGTGCTGCCCCGCTTGCCTGAAGAGGCTGACCCGCCGGTTGTCGCCAAGGTTGAGTTTGGCTCACTGCCCATCGTCTGGCTGGCGTTGACCGGGGACCGGACCCTGCAACAACTAAATCAATATGCTAGAAATAACATTAAAAAACGACTTGAAACTATTGATGGAATAGGTGAAATAAGACTTGGTGGAGAGCGAAAACGAACCATTCGCGTAAATCTGGATCCGGACAGGATGGCGGCTTTTGGGATCGCCGCCAATGACGTGATCGGCGCGTTTGCTACTGAGCACGTTCGTATGCAGGGTGGTTTCCTGGTGAGCGGGCAGCAGGAAAGGCTGGTCAAGCTGGATCTCGAATACCACAACCCGCGCGAACTGGAATCACTGATCGTGGCCTATCCGGAGGGTGCGCCAATCCGACTCGGCGATATCGCCGATATCGAAGACGGACTGGCTGATCACCGGCAGTTTGCCAGCTTCAACGGCCAGCCCACCGTTGGCCTGGGCGTCGTCAAGGTGCAGAACGCGAACACGGTTGCGATCGTCGATGAAGTCGAGAAGCGGCTGGCCGAAGAAATACTGCCCGAGTTGCCGCCGGGTATGCGCATTGATGTCGCTTTCAGTGACGCGGAATTGATCAGGGATATCGTTTCTGCCCTCGAAGAGCACCTTGTGCTCGGAACCCTGCTCACCGCGCTCGTGGTGTTCCTGTTCCTGAAAAGCCTGTCCGCCACATTGATCATCGCTGCGGCGATCCCGGTTTCCCTGCTGGGGGCGGTCGCAGTCATGTACTTTTCCGGCTTTACATTCAACACGATGACCCTGTTGGGCTTGCTGTTGCTGATCGGTATTGTCGTAGACGACGCCATTGTTGTTTTGGAGAACATTTACCGGCAGCGGGAACTGGGCAACACGGATACCGCCGATGCGGCCATCAAGGGCAGCCGGCAGGTAGTGTTTGCGGTGCTGGCGGCGACCCTGACCCTGGTAGCCATCTTTGCGCCGGTAATTTTCATGAAAGGCATCATCGGCAGTTTTTTCCAGTCCTTTGCGGTTGTCGTCACGGTAGGGGTGCTGGTATCCCTGTTTGTCTCGCTGACATTGACGCCGGTGCTGTGTGCCCGGCATCTGGGGTATTCCAGCGAGCATGGCCGTGTGTACCGTGTCATTGAGGCAAGGTTCCAGGCAATGGACCAGGCCTACCGCAAGCTGATTGCAATAAGCCTGGGGCGTCGCTGGTTGGTGATTCTGATCGCAATGCTTATCGTACTGGCCAGTGGTTTCATTTTCATGAAAATCGATAAGGGCTTCATGCCGGAGGAGGATGAAGGGCGCTTTATCGTCGCCCTGAAGACGCCGCTGGGTTCCAGTATTGAATATACCGAGTCGAAGATACGGGCAGTCGAGACCATTTTTTCTGATTACCCTGAAATCATCGGTTCATTCGCTACCATCGGCCAGGACCAGGCAAGGCAGGTCAGCCAGGCCAGTATCATTGCAAATATGGCCAACTGGCAAGACCGGGATATCTCCCAGGTGCAACTGATGAAAACGCTGCGCCAACGATTTTCCGAACTTCCCGGGGTTGAGGTTTACGTGACTGAAATGCCGATGGTTGGCGGCCAGCGGGGCGATCCCCTGCAATTTGTCCTGCGCGGCCCGGACCTGGGCCGGGTTGCGGAACTGGCTGGGGATTTGAGGCAGAAGCTCAATGACGTTCCAGGGATCGGGAAATTGGACCTGACCCTGCAACTCGACCTGCCGCAACTTGAAATGGTGCCGCTGCGTGAGCGTATCAGGAACCTGGGACTGACCACCCGCGACGTAGCGCTCGCGGTTAACGTGCTGTCAGGTGGATTTGACGTGGCCCGTTACAA
>DAOWGA010000074.1 GCA_030637665.1 Lysobacterales bacterium
CTTTCAGAGACCAATGTACGGGCTGAGAGTAATGGGTATCTGGCACAGGTTCGCTTGCGGCCAGGCGCCCTTGCTGTTCCCATGCCCTTTAGCCCACTAATGACCTTCGTGCACGACGAAGATCGCTTCCTGCTGGGTGGGTTCCAGCAAAACCCCTTGCAGAACATTCAGCCCGATTTTGAGGCGGAGGTGATCTTCACTGCCCTCCCTGGCAAGGTATTTGCCGCAACCGTTGGCGGCGTCACTGAGATCATGGCACAAGGCCAGTTACTGCCAGATGGCAAATTAATAAAACTTGAGGGGGTCACACCTGCGGGCCGTGTGCTGGTGAGGATTGATATCACGGATGATCTCTCAGGTTACCAGTTGCCAACCGGCGCCAAGGCCTATGTCGCGGTTTATTCCGATACATGGAAACCAGTGGGTATCATCCGCAAAGTCATCCTGCGAGTGATGAGTTGGGAGAATTACCTTTTTTCTTTCATGGCTTGATACGGATGCGGGCCTGCAGTTAAGCGCTTGGATTACTTCAATATTGAATTCCTGCTCTCATTCCCGCTTGCAGTGAAGCCATGGAACACTGGCGCTCCCGTATTGACATTTCTCACCCCGTTTGGGGTGACTACCGGGACCGCTTGCTCAGTCTGGAGGAAAAATCATTCCCCGGCCCCATGGAACTCAGCCTGTTATTGCCCACAGGCCTACACAGCAAGGGCGGGCGTCCCATCCGTTTCGTTCACGCCAGAGATCTGCCTGGCGTGGATTATGAAAAACACATTTTCTGTGAAGGTGAGGTAAGTACTCGAGAAGACAACTGGCATGACCTGTTTAACGCCCTGGTCTGGTCTCGGTTTCCACGTTTGAAAATTGCGATGAATGCCATGCATTTCAGAGAACTGGGAGCGGGTGGGGAAGGCGGAAGAGGAAGAATACGAGACGCGCTCACCCTGTTCGATGAAAGCGGCGTAATCGTATGCAGCAACAGCCGGGAGCGCCTGGATGTATTGGCACAGCGGGAATGGAACACTATTTTCCAGGCAGGGGCCGGTGCCTGGCAGGATGAGATCAGGGTGTGCGTTGTCGGCCATGCCTTGCTGGAGAAGTTTCTACGGCCTTACAAGTCACTTACGGCTCATGCCCTGCTACTGCATCTTGATGAACCGCTTCTGGCGCAGTCACGGGATGCATTGCTGCCGGCATTGGATAAATGGGTGGCGAAACATCTGCCTGGCGGTCAGTTGCTGGACTCACCATCCTGTCTGTCACCCTTGCCCCTGATGGGTATTCCCGGATGGTGGCCCGGCGGTGTGCAGGATGATGAATTTTATTTGGATCAGGACGTGTTTCGCCCAATGCGGGATGGTGGCCGGAAAGCGCCTGTTCTTGATTTAGGACATGGATCAATCTTTAGCAATCCGGCATAATCATAGGGTCTCTTCTTATAGGGGAGGGTCTGTCATGCCTTTCATTCACAACATCAAGTTTTACCTGAGCAGTATTCTTATTTTTACCGCATTGTTCATTCTGTCGGCCTGTTCGGGAGACCAAGCTCCCGTTAAAGGCTTCGTGCTGCCCGAAGGCGATGTGGCACAGGGCCAACAGGTGTTCCTCGATTTCAATTGTCACGGCTGCCATACCATTCCGGAATTGGATTTGCCGGAAAGTGAGTTCGAACCGCCCTTCATTCTGGAAATCGGAGGTAAGGTATACCGGGTTAAAAACTACGGAGAACTGTTGACTGCCGTAGTCAATCCGGACCACATCATCTCGCGGAAATACATTGCCATGCTCGAAGAGGCGGAGCGCAAGTTCGTCATATCGCCGATGCCGTACTACGGTGAGGAAATGACGGTTGCCGAGCTCATCGACCTGGTCGCTTTCCTGCATATCCAGTACAGTAAGTTACAACCAAACTATTATCGGAGCCATTACCGGGTACGATAGCAGTCTGTCGGCGTGATCCCCTGGTGGGGAGGTATTGATGAAAAAAGTCTGGCCATACCTGTTATTAATCATCATCGTGGTTCTGTGGGCCAGAAATACCGGTGGGCAGCAGGAGCAGGCATCCCCTGAAGACACTCAGAACCATTTACCCGGGCGCCAGGCCCTGGTGCTCGATATCCAGGGGCCGATCGGGCCCGCCACGCGCGACTACCTGTCCCATGCGCTGGAGATAGCGGCGGAGCGTGATGCAGAGCTGGTGATCATTCGCCTCGATACGCCAGGGGGGCTGGATGCATCCACGCGGGATATAGTCAAGTCGATCCTCAATTCATCGGTTCCCGTGGCTACATTTGTCGCACCGGAAGGCGCGCGGGCAGCGAGCGCGGGCACGTACATCCTTTATGCAAGCCACATAGCGGCGATGAGTCCGGCAACCAATGTTGGTGCGGCAACACCGGTCGCAATCATTGGCGCCCCCCCACCTGCTGCCAAGGATTCACCCCTCAAGAAGCCACAGGACAAGGATTCGGAAGAAGATGGTGAGACAGATGGGGACGAAGACGAGGCCGGGAGTTCTGACAACCCCATGATGAAAAAGGCGATCAATGATTCGGTGGCCTACATCCGCAGCCTGGCGAAAAGACGTGATCGGAATGAAGACTGGGCGGAACGCGCGGTGCGCGAGGCTGCCAGCATCCCCTCCGAAGAAGCGCTGGAGCTGGGGGTGATCGATCTGATTGCTGATAACGTGGGTGACCTGCTGGAGAAGATCGACGGCATGGTGGTCGATCTGAGCGGCCGTGACCACGTGATGGAAACGTCCGGGCTGATCATCGAACGGCTGGAACCGAATTGGCGCAGCAAGGTGCTGGCTGTGATCACGAGCCCCACCATTGCCTACCTGTTGTTGCTCATTGGTGTGTATGGACTCATCCTGGAAGGATACAACCCCGGCGCAATCGTCCCCGGCGTTGTCGGCGCCATTTGTCTTCTGATCGCGCTGTACGCCTTCCAGATGTTGCCGGTGAATTACGCCGGCCTGGCGTTGATCGTGCTGGGAATCATCCTGATGATCGCCGAGGCGATGGCGCCGAGCTTCGGTGCGTTGGGCTTTGGCGGGGTAGTCGCGATGGTGATCGGTTCGGTCATTCTGATCGATACCGATGTACCCGGATTTGCCGTTTCCCGTTCGCTGATCGGCGCCATTGCAACGGTCGGATCACTGGGCCTGATGGCCATCATCGGATTTGCAGTCAAGGCCCGTCAGAGACCGGTTGTCGCCGGCCGGGAACAACTGGTGGGTGATATCGGCACCGCTTTGGACAGTTTCGAGCACGAGGGTCATATCCATATCCACAGCGAGCGCTGGAACGCCGTCACCGAGGCGCCAGTAAAGAAGGGCGAGGACGTAATGGTAACCGGGCTCGACGGGCTCACGCTCATGGTCCGCCCGGTGGATGAATGAACCTACAGGAGCATTATCATGTTTGAATATGCATTTGGCCTTATCGCTTTTGTAATACTCGGCATTCTCATCAATGCCATCAAGATTCTGCGTGAATACGAGCGTGGGGTCATCTTCCAGCTCGGACGATTCTGGAAAGTGAAGGGTCCCGGGCTGATCATTGTGATCCCCGTGGTTCAGCAAATTGAGCGGGTTGATTTGCGTGTGATCGTGATGGACGTGCCCACCCAGGACGTCATTTCAAAGGACAATGTATCGGTCAAGGTCAATGCGGTCGTGTATTTCCGGGTCATCGATCCGGAAAAGGCCATTATCCAGGTGGAACGTTACCTCGAGGCCATTAGCCAGTTGGCGCAGACTACGCTGCGCTCGGTGCTGGGCCAGCACGAACTGGATGACATGTTGTCCGAACGCGATAAACTGAATCACGACATCCAGGCAATCCTGGACCGCCAGACCGACGCCTGGGGTATCAAGGTTGCCAATGTGGAAATCAAGCATGTGGACCTGGATGAAAGCATGATTCGCGCGATTGCCGCACAGGCCGAGGCCGAGCGGCAGCGGCGTGCCAAAGTGATTCACGCCACCGGTGAGAAACAAGCCGCATTCGAGCTGGTAGAAGCTGCGAAAACCCTCAGTGAGGAGCCCAATGCCATCCAGTTACGTTATCTGCAGACCCTGACTGAAATCGCCGGGGACAAAAGCTCGACCATTGTCTTCCCGCTGGACCTGGTCAAAAACATCAGGAAAGCAATTTCCTGAGCAGGCCGGGTTCGGATGAACCACCGGGGACTGCTGCCTCGCTTAAAGAAGGTCTTCAATA
>DAOWGA010000113.1 GCA_030637665.1 Lysobacterales bacterium
GCAAGTTCGGGGTAGGAATAAACCGCGGTCATGCTCTTCCCGCTGGCCCATCCAATCTCGCGCTCATCTCCGCTTGCCTGGCTCGCGGGAGGCGTGATCCCTGGAGCCGCATCATCTTGCCCGCCTGTCTCAATCGTGGCCATCAATCGGAGCAGACCGCCAGAGGCAGCCTCCGCTCCCACCGTGTCCCATTCCATATCATCAAATATGAACTGCGTACCGTCCGATGTGTCCAGCACAAATTCCAACTTTGCCGTGGCAGGATCGAAACCCTCGCCGCGCATGTCACGATGGGCGCGATCTCGCAATCCGGCTGCCACCCGCTTGAGCACCTGACTCAGGTTTTCGCCTTCGCTGGTTTGTATACGGCTCTCGTAGAAATGCTGAACATCCATCGTTGACGATCCGGCTGCACTGAAGACCGGACTCTCCGGAAACATGTAAAAAGCAGTGACGCCAGTGGCGGCTGCGATCTCGGCGGCGTGGAGAGGTCCTCCTCCACCATAAGCAAACATCACAGCGTCCTGCAGCGAGAACGAGCGTTTTTCGGCTTCGGCGCGTATCGACCTGGCCAGGTTCTCCGCCAACGCGGACCGAATTTTGAGCGCGGCATCATCAATTTCTGTTTTCAGGGGGCGCGCGACCGTTTTTTCGACTGATTGCCTGGCTGAATCGATGTTCATGCGCCGCCGGCCTCCCAGGAAATTGTCTGGTGAGATCAAGCCCAGGACTACATTGGCATCAGTGACCGTTGGCGCGCTGCTGCCCAGATCGTAGCAGGCCGGACCGGGCACCGCGCCGGCGCTTTCTGGCCCTACCTGGAGTTGGTTTCCGTCGAGTGACACGATCGAACCGCCACCGCCGCCCAGCCCCACTACATCGATCATGGGCACACTCACGTTCACTCTTTCGATCTCGGCATGGAAAGAGAGTTGCTGCTGACCGTCTTCGATGAAGGCGACATCTGTACTGGTGCCCCCCAAATCCATGGTAACGACGCGTCGCAATTCATAGCGCCGTGCAATGCGCGCTGCGCCGAATACACCAGCGGTCGGACCAGAGTTATAGGTGTTCAGCGCCTTCGTTTTCGCTACCCTCGCCAATCCGCCTGTGGAATGAACCACAAGCAACGGATGCCGATAGCCCAGGCGCCGCACGGCAGCGTCGCAGCGGTAGAGGTAGCCCACCAGCTCACGGTGCAAATACCCTGAAATAACAGCGCTGTTAAGTCGTTCCGCGTCAGTCCCGGAAGGGCTTACCTGATGGGAAAGCAGCAGGAATGGCCGACCCAGATAGAAAGCTGGCAGCATCGACTCGAACAGCTCCCTGGCCCGCAGTTCGTTCGCCGGATTGAGATCTGCTCTCTGCAACGCCACCACCAGCAGGCGGGCGCCGCCATCAAGCAATTGCTCTACTGCCGTACGAAATGATTCCTCATCAAGACTGGCAATGACAACGCCTTGATCGTCCACGGCTTCGCAAATCCCGGCGACCAGGGATTTGTCCAGAAAACTCCCAATCGGAGCCTGACTGTCTTCATCCCCGCCATCCTCTGCGCCATCCTCCCTGGCGTAAAGATGATTCTCAGCACCTGCGCTGACCAGCAGGCCAATCTTCGCGCCCTTCATCTGGACAATGGCGTTGGTAGCCGCCGTTGTCGCATAACGAATGACGTCCGTGACCTCAAGCAGATCCGACTCATCTTTCCCCAGCCGCCTGGCGCCTTCCTCGATGCACGCCATGAAGCACTTGACCGGATCGTGAGGCGTGGTGTCCACCTTGACAGTGACCACACGGTCATCCAGGCGAAACACGCCGTCAGTGAACGTTCCACCGGTGTCAATATCGATCGTATTCATATCGTTTTTTTGATTCTTATTAAATTCATAAAGATTTGAATCTCAAGCGGCCCGTCCTTCTTGCAGCAATGTCTTCAGTTCCTCAACCGTCGTGCCTTCAGGTACATCACCGACTGTAGTGACCGGAGGCGTATTCGAAGCGGCAGATTGATCAAATTTACCGAAAAGAGGACCCATGCCATCATCTGGAGACGCCAAGTCAAATACACAGTGTGCCGGAATGCCCAGCTCTTGATCTTCAGCTCCCGGCAAATTGAAAACGATGTAACTGGCGTCATAAAAATCCGCCAATTTTCGTACCGTCTTGTGACAACGCTGCAACTCCGCAGGCATGCCCGGCTCCATCTGCTCAATAAGCGCAATGCCATCCGCTTTCAAATCGAGCGAGGATCGAACCACGTTCCGGATCACATCGACTACGTAATCAGTATCGGCCCCGCCGGCCATGCCACAGGATTCAAAAGCGTCTTGCAGCTGAGAATAGAGCAATCCCGGCCCGGCGAAAGTGACCAAGATCATGGCTCTGTCGAGCAAATGGTGCCGCAGGGGTTGAATCGATTCGAGTATGGTGGCCACAGGCGCCGTTTGCAAAACCTCATCCGGAGGGTTCAATCCAATGCCGCGAACATCACAGGATGAATTCATCTCACCCTGCTCTTTGAAGCAGGCAGACGCCAAAAGCAGAGGATCGAATAAACACAGTACACCGTCGTGACCGACCACGGTTTGTGTGTCTGCAAGGGCGCGAGCCAGGGCAGTTGGAGACTGTAACAACTGGGCCATCTCACGACCCGCGACACGTGCTGTGAATGCAGTCAGGATCGGAACGGATTGTGGTAGTTTCATCCTCAGTCCACCAGTCTTCGCATTGGGAATTTTTGTTTATTTATGCGATTTCTATTCTAGGGTGACAAAACATTCAAGTCTATAATAATATACAGACATGGCTGTTTTTTAAACGAGCGAGAAATCCATGTCCAGGTATAAGCCACTAAGCCACAAAATCCTCGTGCTCTTGATTATCCTGCTGCTGAGCGCCTGTGAACGTTCCTCTCCCCCACCACCGGCGGACTCGCCTGAAACGGAATCAATGGCGGTCCAACAACGGTCTCCCGTGGAAAACTACCAGCAATATTGCGCGGCATGCCACGAGGGTGGTGTGCCAAAGGCGCCGCATAGCATTGTTTTTCAAATGATCGGAACGGAGGCCCTGCTCAAGTCGATGGTAGACGGGGTCATGGCCTTACAGGCAGAAGCAATGACCGGGGATGAGAAACTCCAACTCGCCGAGCACCTGGGCGGCAGTTCCCTGGAAAGCGTCAGTACACTTCCGGTCGTTAGCTGTGAGGCTGACGATTCACCGTCAGACATAGCACAGGTGCAAGGTGTCGCCGACTGGGGAATTACACCTGAAAACACCCGCTTCATCCCGGCAGCTACTGCCGGACTGGAAGCATCGGACGTTCCGCAATTGGGCTTGAAGTGGGTATTTGCCTATCCAGGTGCGACCCGAGCCCGCTCGCAACCCGTTGTTGCGGGTAATACCGTATATATGGGCAGCCAGGACGGTACCGTCTTTGCATTGGATATCGATTCGGGTTGTGCACGCTGGAACTTCAGGGCGGATGCGGAAGTCCGCTCGGGAGTCACGATTGAATCCGCCAGGCCTGGCGACAGCGAAAGCAGGCCCCAGGCCTATTTCGGTGATTTCATCGGCAACGTGTACGCTCTGGATGCCGGCTCCGGGACACTGCTATGGAAATCCAGCCTGGAGGATCACCACAACGTCACCATCACAGGCTCGCCCAAATTACACAAGGATGTTCTCTATGTGCCAATGTCCTCCAGCGAGTGGGCATCTGCGGCTGATCCGGCCTATGAATGCTGCACCTTCCGTGGCGGAGTCGCCGCTTTTGACCGAACTGATGGCCGCATGCTGTGGAAAAGCCACACGATCCTGCAACAGCCGGAGTTGACCGGAAAGCAAAACAATCAGGGTGCAGCTACCTGGGCGCCGGCGGGAGCGCCCGTGTGGGGCAGCCTGACCATAGATGAAAAGCGCAACGTGCTCTACGCACCCACAGGCCAGGGCTATACCTCACCGGCAGTTAAAACCAGTGACTCCATCATCGCCTTCAACCTGGAAAGCGGCAGCATTGAATGGGTGTACCAGGCCACTCAGGGCGATGCCTGGAATATGTCCTGTTTTATCGGTGAGGCCGCGAATTGCCCGGAAGAAGACGGGCCGGATTTCGATTTCGGCGCTCCGCCGGTACTACTCACGCTTTCCAATGGGCGCGATATTCTCCTGGCAGGACAAAAATCAGGCTTCGTGCACGCCCTGGACCCCTCCCGGCAAGGGGCATTGATCTGGAAAAAGCGAATTGGATTGGGCGGTTTTGCAGGCGGTGTCCACTGGGGCATGGCTGCACATGACGATACTTTGTATGCACCGAATGCGGATACCAATTTCATAAATAAGTGGCACGGAGAAAGAACACCGGGACTGTACGCACTGAAAGCGGAGACCGGTGAGCAGATCTGGTTTACCCCTGCGCCTGAGGTATGCACTGAGGAAGAAAAGCCTGCTTGTGATCCGGGCTTGTCTGCTTCGGTTAGCGCCATTCCAGGCGTGGTTTTTGCCGGTGGTTTTGACGGGCGTTTACGGGCTTATGACAGCGCGACCGGCGCCATAATCTGGGATTTCAACACGGCCCGGGAGTTCAATACGCTTTCCGGGGAAATTGCCAGGGGAGGATCGATCGAATCCGATGGTCCGGTCGTCGCCAACGGTATCGTTCTGGTTAATTCCGGTTATCTCTTTGGCGGTCGCATGGGCGGTAATGTGTTGCTGGCCTTTTCCGTGGATGGCAAGTGATCAGCTTCAGATTTAATCGCTGTCCTCATCCGGCAGGCTGAACGAAACAATCGCATCACTGGCCGGGCTGCCAAACCACAAGTGGTGGCCGGTGACCATGGCTACATATTGTTTCCCACCGGCCGAGTACGTCATGGGCGTGGTCTGTGTACCGCCCGGCAGTTCATCTTTCCACAATTCCTCGCCGGTATCGATGTCAAAGGCCCGCAGATAGCCGTCCATGGTAGCCCCGATAAAGATCAGACCGCCTGCAGTGACAATGGGACCGCCGAGATTAGGCGTGCCCAGGTTCCACTCGATAGGCAACGGCAGCATCTTTTCAATAGAACCCAGGGGAACCCGCCACTCGATGCTTCCGGATTCCATATCCACTGCCAACAACTCGCCCCATGGCGGTTTCACGCAGGGCGCACCCAGCGGTGACAGCAACCATTCCCTGCGCACGCCATAGGGTGTTCCCAGCGCTGCAGCGACATCGATTCCTGCTTCCAGGCTTATGCCCACGATACCCTCGATCTGTTCCCTGGGAACCAGGATGACCACCTGCGGAACGTTGGTGGTATTGACGATCATCCATTTGCGCGCCGGATCAAAAGCC
>DAOWGA010000198.1 GCA_030637665.1 Lysobacterales bacterium
CTTGCCCCTCTGGTGATACAGCAAGCAAAGCGGCGCCCTCCAGTTGCAGGGCGGCCATCTCGATCACACCGAAACCCGCCTTCCTTGCCGCAGTCTGGACTTTCTGCGCAAGTTCAATGGCTGAATTCTGATCCTGCAGCTGGTAGAAAACCAGGTGGGCCACGAAATACTCACTCCACAGCCTTAATTCCTCCCAGCCCAACTGCTCGAAAGCGTTGGCTGCGCGTTGGAAGGTGTAGGTTTTCATGGCCCAGGTAGTGGAATCGCTGGCCGTTGTGCTGTCCGCCGCCAGTGACATCAGCTGGAATGCTTCGAATTGCAAGGCGCTGGTCCGTTCGTCCATCGGCAACTGGACCAGCTGCAACCTGATCCGGGACCGGTCACTGGGCTGGGCCGGAGTGACCTCGATAATCAATTGACGGGCTTCATCGACTGCATCGATTAACCGGTAGACGGGACCTATGCGCCGGGAAGGTACGCGGGAGGAGCTGATCAGCGCCCGTTCGGGGTCGTAAACCCTGGCTTCGAACTCAATCTCAAGCGCATCAATCCGGATAAGCAACGCCACACCCGGGTATTGATAGATCATGTATTCAGCGGGTTTTGCAGGCGACACCACCTCGGAAGGCTCTGCCGTGCGGACAGGCCCGGAAGCAAAGAAAGACAAGACCAACGCGATCGCGGCCAGCTTCCGGTTAAAAGAGTTGATACACACAGCGACATTGATAGCCGTGTTGGATTGAATCGTCAACTGCTTATCGACACAGTGTGATAAATGCAGAGCGAACCTTTTTTCCCAGAGCGGTCTATAATGATCCACGCGAATTTTACCTATGCGAACTCCTGACCGAAACATAGCCGTCTTCAGCACCTCTGCGATTGATCTGTTTGCATCGGCGCTGGGCGCCTTTATTCTGCTGGTTATGCTGCTATTCCCCTATTATCGAAACGCAGGCAGCGATGACGCTTATTCAAAAATCGAAGACATCATGGAGCAACGGCGGCTGGCCTCCGGTGAAATCGACGAATTGCTCTCAGATCAGCGGCTTGCTCAAAGTGAGCTGCAGGACCAGGACCTGGCAAACCGGGGAATAGAGGCCCAGATCTCACGAATCCGTAAGGAAATGGCGGACATCAAAACCCAGCTTGCGGAGACGCCGGTCCCGGTTCCGGAACCCGTCGATGAAGTCATAGAGGAACCGGAGCCCGAAGCGCTGACAGCGGGAATCGAATTTTCCATCCTCGGGCTGGCAACAGAAGCCAAGACCTTCGTCATCGTCATCAACATGTCCGGCAGCATGATTTCCTATACCAACCTGATGATCAAATCCGTGTTGGAGGTTCTTGAACCGCTGGATGAAAGCAATGAGTTCGCAATCATCGGCTACCAGGGCAATCCGTCTCCGGTGCTCTGGAACTATCCGGACGGTACTGACCTGATCCAGGCCACACCCGAAAACCTGCAGGCGGCGCGTGAATTTACCCGTTCTTTGGCCCGCCGCTTCTCAGGATCTACTCCAACGCATTACGCCGTACTGTCAGCATTACAGTACCCGGCTGAGGCCGTCATCCTGATGAGCGACGGTGAGCCGGACAACTCACCCGGATTCATCCTGCAGGACATTGGCGGTCTGAACCGCTTCGAGAAAAAGGAAATTCACACGGTCGCCATCGGTGACTACACCCAGAACCGTGGGCTCGTCATGTTCCTGCAAAGCCTGGCGAACCAGAACGGAGGTGACTTCGTGGGGGTTTCGCGGTGAGGATGCGGCGGCGCAATTTCGAAGTCTATTCGCTTTCTGCGATCGACCTGTTCGCATCTGCGATGGGCGCTTTCATTATCATTACGATCATACTCATGCCGGACTACCAGAAGGAAGTGCGCTCACAGGGCGACCTCGATTTCCTCGAGGCATTGGCGGGAAAGACGCAGGCCCTGCTAAAGGAAACCGAACAAGGCAAGGAGGATATTCTCGAAGCGCTAAGGGCTGCACAAACGCGGCAAGAAGACTTGCAGGCTGCGCATGAGGTAGTGTCCAGTGAACTGGAGACGCTGGAAGCGGAACAACAGGCGCGCAACGACCAGCCACCTCCACCGCCACCCAGCCCGGTGGTCACGCCGGACAAAGAAGGGAGCAACCAGGTTACTTTCCGATTTCTCGGTCTCAAGACAGATAAAAAGCGAATCATGTTCCTGGTGGATATGAACAGTTATCTATCCGGCCACGAGGCCCTGGTGCGGCGGACGGTGATCAGGGCGATGGACTCGCTGCAGACGGGCTACGAGTTCAGTATTCTCGGCTTTCAGCAGCTGGATTCAGGCCCCAGGTATTTTCGCTGGCCAAAAGATGCTGGTCTTGCTGCCATGACGGATTCCAGCCGTTCGGAGGCCATCGACTTTCTCAAAAGCCTCTCGCGCAAGTTCAAAGGCTCATCTTCCCTGCTGGGCGCATTCGATCAGGCCTTTGCCAGCCCCGCAGAAGCCATCATCCTGATCAGTGACGGGCTGCCCAACCCGGCATACAACAACGGGCTCTCTCCCGGACGGCTGGTCAGAAGCATAACGGTGGCAAATTCCAGACAGCAGGAAATTCACGCTGTGACCGTAGGTGACTACTTCAAGTACAGAGGTACCGTCGAGTTCATGGAAGCGCTGGCACGCACCAACGCAGGCGGGTTCATGGCCCTGGCGGAATAGCCCCGGTCAGTTCTCCCAGCTGAAGTCATCCCCGCACAGGGCGACCAGGCGCAGCACGGTGTCTCCCAGCTGAAAGTGACTCCCGCCAGCCAGTTCCATCGGCGCCAGCACGGGTTCATTGTCTATATACGCGAGATTGGATCCCTCACCGGGCTGTATATAAAATTTTCGTGTAAGAGAATCGAAAGTGACTACGCAATGGTTTTCGCGGGAAATACGCTGGTCCCCATGATCCAGTGAAACGCGCTGGGAGGAATGCCGCCCGATTGAATTCATTCCGTAACCGATCCTGGACACACTGCCGCGGCCCGGCCCCCTGATCACTACCAGGAATCCGGCAACAGGATCTTCCAGAGGCTCCACCGCGAATGACTCCTCTTCTACCCCGGCACCGGCCAGAATCCGCGTTGCCACTTCATCGGGCTCCTCATCCGTAGTCTCATGGAACCTGGCGGGCTGGTCCAGGTCAATCGTATCGGGCTCGTCTTCGGCCTGGAAGCGTTTTGCCAGCGGATTTTGAGCAGGATTTGACGCAGTTCCCGGAGTGTCACCAGCACTGTCCCGACCGCGCATGCGCGCTGTACTTTCAACTCCTGTGGACCGGTCATTCTTGCGGCGGAAAATCATGGCCTGCTTACTCATTCAATTCAAGGGTGCTGTTAGAACCGGTTAACACTTCGTTAAGGAAATACAATGTATCATAGCGGCCATGAAAACCAAGACCCTGGGCCGTGATGCCGATTGCGATATTGTTCTGGATCACGAGTCTGTTTCGCGCATTCATGCACAAATCCGGCTCACAGACGAAGGTTACCTGGCGGTACAGGATGCGAACTCGGGTAACGGGACTTTTCTGAACCGGAACAAGCAATGGATACGCATCAAGAAAGTCGTGCTTGGAACTGAGGACCGCATTCGCTTCGGAGAAGAAGAAATTCCACTGCAAAAGCTGGTCGAGGCCTTTGGCGGTCATCAGCGGGTGCGGCTCAGGGAAGGTTACTCGGTGCGCGGAAAACCGCTGGTATTTGACCAGCATTTGCTTGATCTGCCCAAGCCAAGGATCGTCCTGGAAAATCCGAGACGCAACCCGATCACAGGTAATATCGAGGAAAACAGGTAGCCGCGGGCTGCCCGACAACTATGCGAACCACTACACTCATCGTCAGCCTGATTACGGCCATCGTCGTCATAGCCCTGCTGTCACGATTCCTGCCGCCCGGTGCTGCAGCCATCATGCTGGACATCAAGCGTTCATCCTGGCCGTTCACTGTGCAGAACGTTCTGTGGCTGGCTTTCTTTGTCGGGCTGGGGGAGTTGTCGATCCGTTGGCGGGCCGGACGTCTTGAAGAAAGCCAGATCGACCGGAACTATCTGCCGGAAGACGAGGAAACCGTGTTGCGCCCCGGCGACGATATCACGCCGATATACCAGAAGGTACGCGCCAGCAAGTATCGCAAAGTCTGTTTCGTGCCGCGCCTGATCGAACGTTGTGTGCTGGGTTTCAACCTTAGCCATTCAGCCGACCAGACCAACTCACTGCTCAATTCCAGCCTGGAGTTGTACCTGCATGAAATCGATCTGCGCTATAACATCATTCGCTACATCACCTGGCTGATCCCTTCGCTGGGATTCATCGGCACAGTCATCGGCATCATGCTGGCGCTCAACTATGCCGGCGACCGCGCCAATGTAGAAAGCCCGGATATGCTCTATCAGGTTACTGAACGGCTGGGCGTGGCATTCAGCACCACCCTGCTGGCGTTGATAATGGCTGCAATTTTGGTATTCATTCAGAACGTGGTGCAGGGACGTGAGGAAAACGCCCTGAACAGGGCAGGCCAGTACTGCCTGGATAACCTGATTAATCGCCTTTACGCTCCCTGAAGGCCACCAGCCCTGATGCGCAGGTTCATACGAATACCGATCATTCCGCTTTGCTTTGCCTGCTTGCTCCTTGCGGCCGGCCCATGCATTGCGCAGTCGCCTGCCGAGCTGACTCTTTCACAGGCTGAGTCCATGCCGCGCTGGGCGGTGCCTGTTCTCAGGCTGGTGTCCGCTACTCATGTCGAACCCACGACGGGCGTAGTGATATCGGATTCCGGCCTGGTCCTGGTTCCGGTGGATTTTGCTTCTTTTGGTGA
>DAOWGA010000139.1 GCA_030637665.1 Lysobacterales bacterium
GAGATGAGGTGCCGCACTGCGCTGATATGCGGTGACTTCGTGGTCCTTGCCGGCTAGTTGGCGGCAAACAGAACTTCCCAGGAAACCGCTGCCGCCGGTAACGAGGACTTTCAAATATTCACTCCTGCATTTTTTTCGCCGCCCACTTTGCGAGTTCTTCGCGGCCAATTTTGGAGTTGTGGCGAATATCCACCGGAAACCCGGGGTGGAACAGGACGGTGCGGATGCTGCGCGTCAGGGCAAATGCCTGGGCGAGCTGAAGCAGGTCGTAATGAACACGTTCACGATCTACCGGGGCCAGTTTCCCTTTCACTTCGATACACAAGACCGGGATCTGCGCACCCGTGGCGCCAATTCCCACTACGGCGGAGCGAAGCAGGTCCGGGTGCTGGTTGAAAACCGCTCCGCACTGGTCGGCAAACAGCGTCTCTTTGCCGGTATCGATACGCTGGGACACCCGGCCGCAGTACCACAGGCGGCCCATGCCATCCATGATGCCGACATCACCCATGCGGTGCCAGATCACTCCATTGACATCTTTCACCTTGGCCATTTGCGTATCACTATCCCGATTCCAGTAGCTGTCTGTGCAACTGGGCCCGGAGACAATGATTTCTCCCGGCATACCCAGGGGCATTTCGGTGGTTTCAGAAAGGTCGTTGAAGGCCATTTCGCTGAGCTTGATGATCTTGACGTGGTTCGGCTCAATGGGGCGGCCGACGCAAATGCCGTCACCCGACTCCATCATGTCCTGCATTCGGCTATCCAGTTGCCGGGCGGAGATGCTGCTGACCGGCAGGCACTCGGTTGCTCCATAGGGCGTATGGATTTCGGCGTCCTGGTACAGGGCTTTTTCCATGCGCCGGATGGTGCGGATGGGTACGGCGGCACCGGCTGAAATCACCCGGGTGACACTCTCCAGACGCCCCCCCTTTTGTTCCATGTAGCGGCTCAGATTATCGAGCAGGGCAGGTGAGCCGAAGATATTGGTGACCTTGTATTCATCGATGGCCTGCACTAACTGCTCTGGATCGGCCTTGGCCGGCCGGGTCGGGTCCATGGATGGCACCACCGTGGTCATGCCGAGTGCCGGGTCGAACAAAGCAAACGGTGGAAAGGTCGGCAGGCTGACCTCACCTGGTTGAATATTGAAAGCATTTTTCAGCATCTCGACCTGGGCGTTGAAATGCCGGTGCCGGTAAACGACGCCCTTGGGCACGCCGGTACTGCCGGATGTGAACAGGATGGCCGCCATGTCTGCGGGCTTGGGAACATGCAGCATTTCACCCGAGCTGCGCTCACCCATGGCTCTGAGTTTTTTCAGATTAATACCACCGAATCCCAGTGACGGGCCGGCCGTGACGATCTGTTCGCAGGATTCTTTTGCCCAACCCAGGATTTTACGTGCAAACTGGGCTTTTGTAACACCGATAAAAGCTTTCGGCGAAGCTTCGGCCAGACATTGCTTCAGTGGCTTCATGCCGATGCCGGGATCAATCAGCACCGGTACCGCACCGGCCTTGAACATGGCGAAAAACATCGCGAAAAAATCGAGGCCCGGTGTGAGCATCAAGGCCGTTCTTGTACCCGGTTCGATGCCGTATTCGCCCAAGCCCCTGGCGTAGCAGTCGCTGAGCTCATTCAGTTCCTGGTAGCTGCAACTCGTGTATTTGATGCGCTTGAAGGCGTTGCCCCGGGGATAATAGATGGCGGTTTCGTTGGGTTGGCGCGATGCCTGCCAGCTCAGCGCGCCGGCAACATTACCGAATTTTTCAGTATCCCAGGTATTATCCACTGGCATGTCCATGATTCGAATCTTCCCTGATTTCGATGAATTTTTTAATCGTGTCGATCAACGCGGGTCCGCCGTCCTCCAGGACATAATGGCCACAGTCCTGAAAACGGTGAAGTGCAGCGTCCGGATAGTATTCCAGCCACCGCTTGAGAAAGGTCTTATCGAATACGAAATCCTTTTCTCCCCATGCAATCAGGCACGGTTTGTCCTTTAACAAGTGTAAATGCTCCGCTGTTTGGAGCAAAATGTCAAAGCCCGGGTCTTTTTTGCTCAGAGGGATATCCTGCACAAAGCGTGCGGTGGCAATCCGGTTGGCAGGCGAATCATAGGGTAATGTGTATGCTTTTCTGATCTCTTTTGACACCGGTTTCTTGAATGCTACCTTTGCTGCAATGCCGGAAAATGCATTGAAACGAAGCACCAGGAATTCCCCGATTTTGAGGTCGCGCACCAGGCTGAGGGCCGGGGGCATGCGTTTTTCTTCAGGCAAAGGAAAGGCGGCTGTGTTCAGTATGACCAGTTTCGAAATGCGCTCCGGGTATTGCACTGCCCATGAAAAACCAATCATGCCGCCCCAGTCATGCACCACCAGTGTTATGGGTTGGGAAAGGCCCAGGTGGTCGATCAGCGTATCTATATCCTTGATTCGGCTGGCCAGACGGTAATCGTATTTTTCATCGCCTGGCTTGTCGGACAGGCCGCATCCGATATGGTCGGGTACGATGCAGCGATAGCTTGAGCTCAGCGCCTTGACCAGGTTGCGATAATAGAAAGACCAGGTGGGGTTGCCATGCAGCATCAGCACCGGCGGAGCATCGCGCGGGCCTTCGTCGAGGTAGTGCATGCGCAAACCCCGGGTTTCCAGGTAGTGGCTGGAGAATGGGTACAAATGTTGTGGAGGCCTGGAAATGGGATTTACTCCATTTAGTCCTGCATATGTCTGCCTACCAAATGATTTCCGCCATGGAGCAGTTCAGACCGGAGCCGATCCCCAGCAGGGCAACGCGGTCACCACGCCTTATTTTTCCCAGCTCCACCGCCTGTGCCAATACAATCGGAACCGATGCAGGGCCAATGTTGCCCATTTCCGGGTAAATGGCGTGCACTTTTTCCGGATCCAGTCCCAGCAATTTGACCAGTGACTCGGTGTGCACCTTGCTGACCTGGTGGATCACAAACTGGTCCAGTTCGCTCACCACCCAGCCCAGTTTGATCTTTGCTGCGTGGAAGGTTTTCATGGCCAGCTTGAGGCCTTCACTGAGCAGTATCCTGGTGTCAGTGACCATCTGGTCCATCTGGCCATGGCACAGCCGGTTGAACTCGGTGGCTGCACGGGAAACGCTGCCCAGGTAAGGGTGCCCCTCCGGCGCCAGTTCCTTGCGTGCCATGACCATCGCCGCGGCGCCGGAACCCAGTGTCAGGGAAGCGAATTCTGCCCGGAACTGTTCCTCGCCTACTTCCGGGCCCAGCAGGCGCTCGATGGTCGCCTCAGTGATTGGCCGGCTGGATTCACCGTCCACGATCAATGCATATTCCACTTCAGTGCGCTCAATCATGCGCGCCGCGATGTCCATGCCATTGAGGAAAGCCAGGCAAGCGTTGCCCACATCGAAATTCAGGCAGTTTTCACTCAGATCAAGATTGCCGTGCACGATGCATGCAGTCGACGGCTCGAGGTAGTCGCGGCACACCGACGTATTGATGATCACGCCGATTTTTCCGCGGTCGATGCCAGCGTCATCAAGCGCTTTTTCTGCCGCCAGCGTGGCTGCGTCCGAAGGCTGAGTTCCCTTCTTCCAGAAGCGGCGCGCGCCAATACCGAAAACCTCTTCCAGTAAATCATCACGGATGCCCAGCCGATCGAGCGTGGGCCGGAGTTGTCGTTCAATTTCTTTCGATGTGACGCGAATAGGTGGATTAATCGCAGCAAGGGATTGGATTACTACATTTTTGAATTTCATGATTTCGCCAGACCAGTGATGGGCATAAAGTGAGGGCGCCCGGGGCTGGCTTCAAGCGGTGTGCGCCGGGATTTGTGCTTTGGATGCCAAACATGAGACTTGATACCCGCACTTCTATGTTCGTGCGTCACATTATAGACTGAGCTGACAGAAAGAATCGACGTTGCAACAATGTCGCCAGGTCAAGAGGGCGCCAGGCAAAATAGTGGAAACAGCGCACGACAGCAGGCTGATAAGGCAATCGGATTTCAGTGACCGCAGGATTCCTTTGCATGAACTGGAACAGCCTCACTCGGGTGAAGTGCAGCTCTGGTATCTGGATCTGGGCATGCTGGGCCTGTCCCTGCAGCACGCACTCGGCGGGTCCCGTGAACAGGCTACGTATCCTCGTCTTACTCTTGGCCAGCTACGATTCGCAAGGCGTTTCTATTTGAAACTCTTGCTCGGGGCCTACCTGGGAGTCCCCGGAAAATCAGTCAGGATCAATCGCGGCAATCGTGGTAAACCCGTGTTGGACAAAAGCGCCCACGATAGTGATCTGCACTTCAGCATGGCGAAAAGTGGAGACCGGCTGCTGATCGGTATTTCAAGCTCCGGCCAGATTGGTGTGGACCTCGAGCCGGCTGACCGGCGCGCTCACTATGCCTTAGGTGTGGCCCGGCGTTATTTCAGTGAGGCGGAAGCCCGAGCCCTGGAGAATATTGGGCCGGAGCGCCTGGACGAGGCATTCCTGCGGGCCTGGGCCTGCAAGGAAGCGGTGGTCAAGGCCTCAGGGGAAGGCATTGCAAACCAGTTGTGCCGCTTTACCGTGGAAATCGATCCTGACCTCCCATGCTCAATTCTCGAGTTTGAAAATGATAATCCGGCGCAATGGTCGCTGGCGCTGGTGCAGCCCGAGGAGGGCTTTGTTGGTGCGGTGGCTGTACACAACGAGCTAATGACTGTGCGGGCACACAAGTTGTTGCCTGTCGATCCTGCCTGATCAGCCAGTCCCCTCTCAGCCGTTCATGATATAGAAACGGATTCTTCCCCAGGACGCATCCGGGTCCAATTTGATGGATTTCGTTTCCAATACCAGCCCGAGACCTTCGAATGTGCGGCTCAGGTCCGGAAATTCATCGTCAGTAACATGCTCGCGATACAGGTCTGCGAACACACTGGTACCGGTGATCCGGTCGAGTTCTGAAAACAACTCCCGGGCGCGCCAGCTGCGATTGCTGATGAGGCAGCAATCCCGCAGTTGTGCCAGCGCGGAATCGAGGGATTGCCGGCCATCGGACATCAGCCTCAGCTCGGTGTCAGCCTGCAACATCATGGCCGCGCCACTCCAGTAGACCCGCATGGTTGATTTCCAGCCCGAGCGCGTCGCTGCGGCCAGCGTTTCGCCGCGGCTGGCGGCGCGGCCCCGCTCGAAACCTGCGTGCAGGTTCTGCCATGCCTGCTGCTCACTCAGGCGGCCGTCGCGTGCGCGAAGAATATTCTGGTAATACGTAGCAATACCTTCGGAAAACCACCGGTCACGGCGGGAAACATAGGGCAGCAGCAAGTGACTCAGTTCATGAGTTGCAATCCAGTCATTGCTAAACTGGTCCAGGGAGCGTGTCTCGTCAACAAAAAACTCGGCAGCGACACCTCCGCCACGCAGAACATGCGCCCAGGGCACCACACTGCGTTGACTGCCGATGGGTACGATCAGAATCTGTGGTGCAGGCCGTGGGAAATGGCCGTAGACCGAAGCTACGGCCTCACCGCTTTCGCGCACCCATTGACCCAGCATGTCACGCTGCTGATCACTGAGATCGCCGATTACCGCAACCCGCAGAACCATTCCTCCGATGGGTATGCGCTGAACCTTGAAGTGACCGATGGCTATTCGCGCAGTCCAGCTTACCGGTGTTGGGTCGGGCCGGAATAACCAGGCTCCTGGCGGCCCGGGCTGTTCTTTCCAGGGTGTGGAAATTGACATGCCATCGGGTATTCGAAGCTCAACCGTGATTGGCCGGCGATCTCCATCGCGCCACAGCCAGAGATCGCCACTGGTCAGCAGATCCCGGTCGAGCTTTTGCGCCAGGCGGTAATTTTTTTCTGTCAGGGCTTTACTCAGCTGTACTTGCCAGTTGATGCAAGCATTATCAGCCAGCAAGGGCAGAGTCAATCGTGCGCTGCGGGAATCCTGCTCAATTTCCTGCCCGTCAACCCGCACCCAGTTGGTGAATTTTCCCGCCTGGCTATTGCGGTGCAGTTGCCGGGGCGCAGGCCCGTCGAAACAGGCTTCAACGGTGGCCGCTTTCAGCCTTGCGTCAAAATGCACGGTATAGCGATCGTCCGAATGTGCAAGGAGCGGCAGAAAAAAAATGATTATGAGTACGAATTTATGCATGGCGTCTGCATCTATTTTGCCACGTTTGTCCCACATAATGCGCTTCGGCGCCTCACCCCCCACGTTCCTTGTGTCGCGATGAGCAGGCCGAAGAAAAGGATTTGCACGGGCCTGGATCATTTAACGAGTCGGAGTCTTGATCTAGAATCGCCCCTGGCCTAAAAAATTTTTGCCTTGATAAGATATCCCGCCATTGTTTTACTC
>DAOWGA010000044.1 GCA_030637665.1 Lysobacterales bacterium
CAATATGGCCCTTCCCTGCCAGCTTCCGTTGCGCAGGAACAGCAGGCCGAACCGGGCATGGTCGAGCGTATTGATAAAAATTCCACCGCCAAAGTGCCCGCCACCGGAGACGGACTGCATGCGCAAGCCATCCAGCGTCACCCAGGAATTCTCGTAGCCGTGCCAGCGCCAGGTGCTGGATGCACCAATCGGATCCATTACTTCCCGCTTCAGTACGCGGGGCAGAGGCTCGCGCCAGACCTGCATCAGCGAATAGGCCAGCAGGTTTACCCGCACATCGTTGTATTTGAAGTAACTGCCCGGCTCGTGCAGTTCGCGGTTCGGCCATAGTGAACGGTCTTCACCCTCTGGGCGGTCGGCCCAGTCCGGCACATCCCACAGCATTCCCGACCAGTCCGAAGTCTGCTGGAGCAGGTGCTGCCAGGTGATGCCCCGGTTGTGATTCGAGTCGTAACTGCCGTCGCGTACCAGGCGGCCAACCGGCTGCTGCAAATCAGTGATGAGTCCATCACGCAAAGCCAGCGCCGCAGTCGTAGATAAATAGCTCTTGGCCACGCTGAACGTCATGTCCACCCGCTCAAGGTCGCCCCACTCACCTACGATGTAACCCCCGCGAATGACCAGGCCGGCACTGCCTGCACGGGGTTTGGTAGGCCCGTAAAGACGAAAATCAGGTTCACGCGGGGCAAAGGAATCGTTGATAACCATTGCAAGATCACTGGGCTCGGTCACGGCTTCTTCCTGGGCCAGCGCCAATGCGACCTTAAACCGTGCAGCATTGAAGCCCATGGACTCCGGCGCTTTGCGCTCCCAATCACCCCGTGGCGGGAAATACTCGCCTGCCAGCAGGTTTAAAGAAAAACCAAGCAGGATGGCGGCAACGCCGAGCCGCCATGTCATCAGTGTTTTTGTCATAAGAGTGCGTCCATGTAGCTTTCCATTTCTTGCCTGAGATTCGGGTCCGGCAGTCTACCCACCATCGCGCCCATATTGTCCCGGGCGTGATGCGGCTTGGTCGTGCCTGGAATCGGAATCGTGGCGGCCGGGTGGGAAATAATATATTTCAGGAATACCTGTCCCCAGCTATGTGCGTCGATTTCGGCCGCCCAGTCCGGCAAGTCACGCCCCTTCACGGCGCCAAACAGCTTGCCGTTCCCAAACGGACGGTTAACGAGAACTGCGATACCCTTGTCCTGCGCCAGCGGCAGAATCCGCTCAGCGGCTGCCCGGTCCGCCAGGGAGTAATTGACCTGGATAAAATCAAGCGGGTAGCTGTTCATGACCAGCGCCATATCTTCGTGCTGGCTGACCCGGTGGGTGGTCACCCCGATGTAGCGGAAACGGCCCTGTGCCTTCCAGGACATCATGGTTCCCAACTCCGCTGCTGTGCCACGCAAATTATGCACCTGCATCAGGTCAATCTTGCCTCCCAGTCGCCTGAACGACTCCTCCATCCGCGCCATGCCCTCCAAGCGGTCTTCTCGATCGACTTTGGTCGCCATGAACACCTTGTCCCGCAGCTTCAGGTCTGCCAGCAAGCGCCCGAGCACCTCTTCCGAATTCCCGTAATTGGGCGACGTGTCCAGCACCTGCCCACCCAGTTCATGGAAGGTTTCCAGTGTCTGTTTGAACGGCGCCATGCCGGCGGAACCGGGGTCGCCCCTGAATTTGACGGTCCCTATACCCACGCACGGCACCTGCTGCCCGGTCGAGGGTATGGTCGTTTTGATAATCGCCGCCTCACCGGCCATCAGCGGGCTCCAGGCGCCCGACAGGGAAGCGACACCCGCTCCAGCGCCCAGTTTGATCAGGTCTCTTCGCGTCAATTTCATTCAGTTTCTCCTGCAGATGCTCCCTGTGCTTCAGCCAACGCCTCTTCACGCTGGCCCAGCTTGAATCCGAGTAAGGCCCAGATACCAACCACCGGGGCCGCCGCCAGCGCAATGGCGCCGATCGACAATCCGATCGCAGCCAGCCCAGTGTAAATCCAGCCACTGACCAGATCGCCCCCGCGGTAAACGGCGGCATCGAGGAAGGGCTTGGCTTTGTATTTTTCCTCTCTCCCAAGCACGGTCCATAACATCTCGCGGGCCGGCTTGGTCAGGCCGTAGCGGCCGGCACGGTAGATAACCTGAACCACGACCAGGATTGTGAGTGTGGGGTAAAGGCCCAGCGCTACGAAACCTGCGGCCGTAACAACAGGCACTATCGCCAGGGTCAGGCCGACGCCCAGCCACTTGACGATCCGGGCAGTCAGGTAGACCTGAAAAATCACTGTCAGGACATTTACCGCGAGATCGACCTTGGCGAAAAAAGCGGTCCTGACGCCACGGTCGGTAAAAGCTTCCGCCACCAGGTTGGCCTGCTGGAAATAGAGCATGGTTGAAGCAAATGTCATCAGGGCGTTGAAAGCTGCAATGCCCATCAGGTAGGGCGAGGCGAAAACCGCCTTCATTCCACTCCATGCATTGCCCGAAATCGCGCGGCCGGATTCCCCTTCACCCCGGACATTACCGGTGGCAGAACGCCGGTCCAGCACCCGGGCGCACCACGAGGCGAATTCGAGCGGGATACAGGCGATCAGCAACAGGGAAAATGACGGCAGCACCTCCGCCAGTACAGCGGTGACAGATGAGCCCAGCATTCCACCGACGGAACTGCCAACCGCGATAAAGGCGAACAGGCGTTTGGCCTGGCTGTTGTCGAAACAATCCGCCATGAAGCCCCAGAAAACAGTAACCACGAACAAGGCGAACACGCTGGTCCACACGTAAAACACGCGGTCGATCCAGGGTCTCGCAGTTTCCGGGAGGAAAGCAAGGCACAACCAAAAAGCCACCAGGCAAACGATGAAAAAGCGATTGGCCAGGGGTACGAATATCCCGCGGGACCATTTCGAAGCAACCCAGGAATACAGGGGCACCGCCAACAACATCACGAAAAAGACCGCAGTCCAGAGGATCTGCAAATTGCCCCGGTCGGCCGA
>DAOWGA010000133.1 GCA_030637665.1 Lysobacterales bacterium
AACAGGGATGTCTCGAGCGTGTCCTGCAGGTAGACACGCGGCACCTCCCCTTGGCACGGCGTTTTTCGCACCCACAGGGCGTAAACGCGCATGGCGCGCTCCTGCAATCCCTGTCAGGCTATAGAGCCAGAAAAATGCCAAGTATCGCCATCGAGTAAAGGGCGGCCATGATATCGTCAATCATGATGCCAAGTCCGCCGTGGAACATCTTTTCCAACTGCCGGATCGGCCAGGGCTTGAAGATATCGAACAGGCGGAACAGGACGAAGGCGGCCAGCAACCAGGGCCATTGGGCGGGAATGAATGCAGCGGTCAGCCAGTAACCAACCATCTCGTCCCAGACAATGCCGCCCGGGTCATGTTTGCCCAGGCGCCGGGCGGTTGTTCCACAGAGGTAGACTCCGAGCAGAAACAGCGCAAGCAACGATATCCAGAACGCGGCCGAAGGCAGCTGCTTTAACAGAAAAATGAATGGTACAGCCACGATCGTTCCCATGGTTCCCGGAGCGAACCGGGACAAGCCGGAACCAAAACCGAATGCCAGAAATCCCGCCGGTGTGCCGAAGACAACCCGGCGTATATCCTTGTCCTGTTCCAGCAAAGCCTTCACTTGTCACCCGCCTCATTCCGCGAGAAATGTTCGTAGCCCCTCTTCATCGGAAGATAAATTCCACCGTCCGGGGTCTTACACAGCAATTCCCCGGAGGCAGTAATTTCACCGATTACCGTCAACCGGTTGCCCGTTTCCTTTTCGATCTGCTCCAGTTCGGAGCGCCGCTGCGGAGGAATCGTGAAACACAGCTCGTAATCATCTCCACCGGCCGTTTGCAATTCCAGGCGTTCTGATTCTTCCAGAGCGTTCATGCTGTTAGAGCCTGGCAGACGTTCCAGTTCGATCTCAGCCCCTTTTCCGGATGCAAGCAGGATGTGCCCAAGGTCAGCCAAAAGACCGTCGGATACGTCGATACAAGAGGTGGCAAGCTCCTGCAGGCATCGTCCCAACTGCAACCTGGGCACTGGCCTGTCCAGCGCATTCCTGCTGGCAATATCGGGTGTTCCCCCGGCATTCATGGTGTGCAGGGCAAAAGCAGCATCACCCAGCGTTCCGGAGACCACCAGCAGGTCCCCTTCCTGCGCCCCGGAACGCGTCAGCGCCTTTCCTGTTTCGACCAGCCCCAGCGCAGTGATGGTGATACTGAGCGGTCCCGAAGTGGTGTCGCCGCCGGCCAGTTCGATGCCGCTGGTTCCAGCCAGATCAGCCATGCCCTGCGCAAAGGACTCGAGCCAGGCGGAATCAGCAGATGGTAAGGTCAGCGCCAGGAAAAACCATGCGGGTTCTGCACCCATGGATGCAAGGTCGCTAAGATTGACCGCCAGGGCTTTGTAACCCAGGTCGCAGGCCGCGCTTCGCGAACGAAAATGGACTGCTTCCACCATCGTGTCAGTGGTCACGACAAGTTGCCTTCCCGGCGGAACAGCCAGAACTGCGCCATCGTCGCCAATTCCGATGACACAGGAAGGATGGCCTGCCGCCGGCTTGATACTGATGATTTCCTGCAGTCGTTTGATCAGGTCAAATTCTGACATGCCAGTTACCGGCTACCTGTTGTACCCACTTCGTCCGCCCGCCACACCCTGGCTGCTTTGTCGAGCACCGCGTTGACATAGCTGTGGCCTTGTTCGGAACCAAATCGCCTGGCCAGGTCCACGGATTCGTCGAGCACCACCCGGAAAGGCAGCTCCGGGCAATTCAACAGTTCCCAGGCACCGATCCCCAGCACGACGCGCTCCATCAAATCCACCTGCTCCATTGGCCGGTCCATAAAAGGCTGCAAAGCTTCATCCAGGTTTTCTTTATCGGCGGTCACGCCATGCAGGAGCCTCTCGAAATATTCCTCGTCGATCAGGCTCAGGTCCTGTGCAGCGCGGAACTGGCCGAGAATCTCAGCAGCTTCCTGGCCGGTAATCTGCCACTGGTAGATGGCCTGTAATGCGCGGCGCCGGGCGCGTTTGCGAGGCTCAAAGCGTTCACTTGCGGTCATGGTTCAGGGGTAGCTTGCAGGTAATCAGCAACCTTCCGCATGGTCTCAACCATCTCGATTGCTGTCATCGCTGCGTCAAAACCCTTGTTGCCTTCTCCGGTTCCGGCGCGTTCCAGAGCCTGCTCGATGGTGTCGGTAGTCAGCACACCGAAGCTTACCGGAATACCCCGGTCCAGCGCCACGCGACCAAGTCCACCGGCGCACTCACCCGCCACGTAATCAAAATGCGGTGTACCGCCGCGAATGACGGCACCCAGGGCGATGACCGCATCGTAGCGGCCCGAGGAAGCCAGTTGATCAGCCATCAGGGGCAATTCAAAAGCACCGGGTACCCACACAAGGGTCTGCCTGTCTTCGTCGATGCCGTGACGCTTCACGGCGTCCATCGCGCCTTTGACCAGCTGTTCCACGATAAAGTGATTGAAGCGGCTGGCGATGATCGCGACTGTCAGATCATTTCCACCGCTACTGTTGCCGAATTCTCTCATGCGGACTCTCCGCTTCCACCCACTGTTTCAATGTACTCGACGACTTCCAGCCCAAAGCCTGCCAGCCCCGTGAGCTTCCACGGCGCGCTCAAGACACGCATCTTGCCAACACCCAGATCAGCAATAATCTGGGCCCCAATGCCATAGTTCCTCAGCTCCCTGGAATGCCGGTCATCACCGCTGGGGGCTATTGCGGGCTCAGGTTTCTGTTGAATCTGCCGTAACAATTCATCTTCGTCCTTGTGTCCCCCGAGCACCAGGACCAATCCGCTGTTGGCGGCAGCGATTTCGGCCAGCGCAGTACGCAGCGGCAATCCGAAATCAGGCCGCTGAATAGAAAGCACGTCGCTCAGGGGATTCTGCACATGCACCCTGACCAGGAACGGTTCTTCCGGATT
>DAOWGA010000292.1 GCA_030637665.1 Lysobacterales bacterium
CATTCGCGAGGGGAGCCCGCAGGGCCGGATAAGAAAGGGTTGAGATAGCCTACCCAGGGCGCTGTATGCCCGCACTGCCTTTTTAAAAAGTGGTGGGACAAAAGATATTTGGCCTGCGTGGCGGGCTCCTGCAATTCGCGAGGGCAACTCGCTCCAACAATTGTAAGTGGGGGTTCGGTTACTGGCCGAAGGTGGGGGCTTCTCCGGCCAGGTATTCGGCTTCTTCTGCTGTGCTTTCGCGGCCCATGATTGCATTGCGGTGGGGGAAGCGGCCGAAGCGGGCGATGATGTCGCGGTGGACTCGGGCGAAGGGTGCGAAGCCTTCTGCGAATACAGGCCACTCCGGATTCTCTGCCGCCAGCCGATCATAAAGTTGCACACCAGCTTCCTGCGCCTGCAGGTCTTCCATATGCTGTAGTGGCATGTAGAGGAAAGCCCGCTGTACCGGCAACAGTTCCTGATCCTGCCCGGTGTGGGCTGCAGCAAGGCACAGGGCGGCTGTGTAGGGGTCCTGGGCGAAGGCGCGTGGCGTGCCCCGGAACAGGTTGCGCGGTAACTGGTCCAGGGCGAGAATCAGGGCCAGGCGGCCTTCGGGATCGTCCAGCCAGCGATACAGGCGGCCGGCCGCACATTCCTCCACCAAAGCCTTGTAGCGGGTGGCCAACTGGTCGTCACGCTGCTGGTCCGCTGAAAACCACCAGTCCATCCTGTCCTGGATAGTGGCGGGATCGGTCAGCGTTTCCCCGAACCAGTCAGAGATCAGCAATGACCACTGCCGCTTGTTCATCGCGCCATGTCCCTGACTTCAAATCCGAACGGCAACAGCGCCAGTCGGACCATCTTGAGATGCTGCGCAGCCAGTGGCAGGCCGATAATGGTGATCGCCAGCACCAGGGCCATCAGCAAGTGAAAGGTGGCGAGCTCGAGACCCGGCAGCAATATCCAGATGATATTCATGATCACGGCCAGCGCTCCGCCGGGTGGCTCCTTTTCACGGATTTCCCGGCCGAAGGGCGCCAGCGCCAGGCCGGCCAGTTTGAAGCAGGCTATACCGAAAGGAATACCGATAATGGTCAGGCAGAGCAGAATTCCGCCCAGCAGGTAAGCAATGACGACGATGAAACCACCGAGGATCAGCCAAATGATGTTCAGGAGCAGGTTCATGTTAGGGCCTGTTAACAGGCCCTAAGACCTGTTCGATAATGGAATAACAGGATATTACGTTATTTCAGGTAAATAGAAGTTTTTTTGTCCGAATCGGGTTGGAAAATCTCCCCCAGCAATACCGGTTTATGAGCCCCGGTGATACCGCCTGTTTCCTGCAGCCTGCCGGCAATTCTTTCGCGCGCCAGCCAGGCGAAGAGGACGGCTTCCACGCAATCGGGATGGAGCCCATGGCTGGTAGTAGACGCAACAGGACATTCGGGCAACAGGGTTCGAAGGCGTCCAAGCAGGTCTTCGTTGTGCACACCGCCGCCACAAACCAGGATATCGACCGGCATGTATTGAGCCACGGCTGACGCAACGGTGCTGGCTGTCAATTGCGCCAGCGTGGCCTGCACATCGTGAGGCTCGATTGAATTCATGCGTTCCCGGCCCTCCAGCCACGCGAGATTGAAATATTCGACGCCGGTGCTTTTTGGAGAGGGCTTTTTGAAATACGGATCCTTCATCAAATCCAGCAACAGCAGGCTGTCGACCGCACCGCCGGCGCTCCAGGCGCCGTCCCGGTCGAAGGGTTCGCCACGATGTTTCTGTATCCAGGCATCCAGCAGGCAATTGGCCGGACCCGTGTCGAAACCCGATACGGAGCCGTCACTGGAAACAATGGAGATATTGGCAATTCCACCCAGATTCAGCACGACGCGAGTATCCTGTTCAGGCTGGAACAGAGCACGATGCAGCAACGGCGCCAGCGGTGCCCCCTGTCCACCTGCTTCCATATCGGCCCGGCGAAAGTCGCCGACCGTGACGATACCGGCAGTGTGGGCAATCTGTCCCGGGTTCCCCAATTGGATGGTTTCGGGCTCGGGGCCGGTGGGATCATGCCACACCGTCTGGCCGTGGGAACCGATGGCTGCGACTGATGAAGCCTCGATACCTGCCTTTTTCATTAATATCTGCGCGGCATCGCTGAAAAATGCGGCCAGGCGATCATCCGCCCTCACCAGGTCGCGGCTGGATGGCCGCTGTCCCGTGTCGATCATGTCCTTCAGCAAAACAGCTATATCAGGTGGGTAGGGTATGCACAGCTTTTCGTGCAGCCGGGGCAGGTCACCGTTAAAGCTCACCAGCACCGCATCCACACCGTCACGGCTGGTACCCGACAGCATGCCCAAATAGAGATCCATATTTTTGGCTAAATCCATCTTCGTGAACTATTCCTGCACGCCTCACTCACGACTCGCATACAGGGAAGCTGACTCCAGCC
>DAOWGA010000056.1 GCA_030637665.1 Lysobacterales bacterium
CGGGCAGCAGCTGAGCAACTGGGCTGTGATATTGCACTGATTGGCATTTTGCCGACCCTGACCAAGAAAAATCTGGGCCTGGACTCAATGGTGCCTACCTCCCGGTACCATGCTCTGAATGACGCCATCCGGGCGCTGCGCGGCGACGAATTCCAGTTCACGATCAATGGTATTGATCAACTTTCGGTGAAACACGACAACGTGATGCTGGAGGCCTGCAACACCAGTTTCCAGGTGCATTTCCAGGTCAGCCCCGAAAACTTTGCGCGGCAATACAACATAGCACAGGCGGTTACGGGACCCTTACTTGCCGCGGCTGTCAATTCACCCATCCTGCTGGGCAAAAGACTCTGGCACGAGACCCGTATCGCCGTTTTCGAATATTCCATCGACACGCGTTCCGAGGCGCACCAGGAGCGCGGGCTCAGGCCCCGGGTTCATTTTGGTGACCGTTGGCTGGACGATTCTGTGACCGAAATATTCAAAGAAGACATCGCGCGTTTTCGCATCGTTCTTACCACCGAGACCGAGGATGACCCACTGGGCATGATCGAGCAGGGCATCATGCCCTCGCTCAACGCACTCAGGCTGCATAACGGAACGGTTTATCGATGGAACCGGCCTTGTTACGGTGTGCACAACAATGTTCCGCATCTGCGCATCGAGAACCGGGTGATTCCCGCCGGCCCGACCATTATCGATGAGATGGCCAACGCGGCGTTTTTCTACGGCATGATGGCCGGCATGTCCGCACAGGTTGAGGACATACGCGATCATCTTACCTTCGCGGATGTAAAGGCGAATTTCCTGGGCGCCGCCCGCGACGGCATTCGTGCCCAGATGAACTGGTTTGATGACACGCATTTGCCCGCCAAGCAACTGGTGCTCGAACAACTGTTACCGCTGGCACGCGAAGGCCTGCAGGAAGCAGGCATTGATCAGGACGACATTGATCGTTACCTCGGCGTTCTTCATGATCGCGTATCCATGCGCCGGACGGGGTCCCGCTGGGCGCTGGAATCACTGGAGAAGATGGGTGACAACGGCACCCAGGACCAGCGGCTGCGTTGCCTGGTCGCCAGCATGGTCGAACAACAATCATCCGGTAAGCCCATATGCGAATGGATCCTGGCGGAATACTGTGCCGAGCAGGACTGGCGGGAGAGCTATCGCAATGTCGGCCAGTTCATGTCAACGGACCTGTTTACCGTGCGTCCCGACGACATCGTAGATTTTGCCGCTACCCTGATGGACTGGCGTCATGTCCGTCACGTGCCGGTCGAAAACGACAGCGGCGAGCTGGTTGGGCTGGTTTCGCACCGCGCCCTGTTACGCCTGGTAGCCACTGGCAGAGTGGGCAAAGACTACCGGGTCACCGTGGATGAAATCATGAATCCACACCCGCTGACGGTTGAACCGGACACCAGCACAGTGGAAGCAATCCGCCTGATGCGTGAAAAAAAGCTGGCCTGCCTGCCGGTCACGCTAAACGACAAGTTGGTCGGCATCGTTACCGAACACGATCTGATCATCGTCGCCTCACATCTGCTGGAAACCTATCTGGTAAACGCAGAGTGAAATACCGTTCCGCCGGCCTGCTGCTGGTCGCCTTGCTAAGCGCCGGACTGCTTAACTGCAGCAAGCCGCTCACGGTCGAACAACAGGTCATCGCGATGATCCGCGAAATGGAGACCCGTATAGAAGCCGGCGAACGCCGGCCATTCATGAGCCACATCACGGAGGATTTCAATGGCCAGAACGGGCTGTTGAATCGTGATGAATTGCAACGGTTTGTGCTCTTGCAACTCAATCGCCACCAGCGCCTGCACGCCCAGCTAATGCCGATCCACGTTTCTGAAACAGGGGAGGGTACGGCTGCTGCCAACTTCAAAGCACTGATCACCGGCGGCCCCAACTGGATTCCCGATAGTGGCCAGATCTACGAATTTGAAACCCACTGGATAAAACAGGATGACGAGTGGATGTTGCAGCGCGCCAACTGGACACCAACAGCGCTTGAAAAGGCCCTGTACTAGGGCCTGACTTTTGCCTCGATAGCCGCTTTCTTAGGTTTTGAGAATGCCTGGGTTAAAATGCAGCAATGGCCTATTCCGAGTTCCATCCCGCGGTACGCTCGTGGTTCAGCAGCACGTTCAAATCGGCAACACCTGTGCAAGCTCAGGCCTGGGAGCAGATTGGTTCCGGTAAGAACGTTTTAATCGCGGCGCCAACAGGCAGTGGCAAAACTTTTGCGGCCTTCCTGTGCGCGATTAATGATCTCGTGCAGCAGAGTGAACAGCAGCCATTGGCCGATGGTGTGCAGGTGTTGTATGTGTCGCCCCTGAAGGCACTTTCCAATGACATAGACAGAAATCTGCAACAACCACTGCAGGGTATCGATCGCTGGCTGCAGGAGCAGGAAGGCCGCTCAGCGGGAATCCGTACCGCCGTGCGCACCGGAGACACCACGCCGGGCGATCGCGAACGGATGCGCAGGAAGCCACCACAGATCCTGGTAACGACCCCCGAAAGCCTGTACTTATTACTGACTTCCGACTCTGGCCGCAACATGCTGGCTACTGTCAGTACGGTCATCGTGGACGAAATCCACGCCATTGCCGGCAGCAAGCGGGGCAGCCATCTCAGCCTTTCACTGGCCCGCCTGGATGCACTGACGGCCCGGCCCGCGAGCAGGTTGGGCCTGTCCGCCACCCAGAAACCCATCGAGCTGATCGCGGATTTTTTGACCGGTGGCCAGGCCTGCAAAATTGTCGACATGGGTCACCAGCGACAGCGGGACCTGCAGCTTGAAGTGCCGGCCTCACCATTAACGCCAGTCATGGCCAACGAGGTCTGGGAGGAAATATACGACCGCCTGCAAGCCCTGGTTGAAGCCCATCGGACCACGCTGATTTTTGTCAATACACGGCGCCTTGCCGAGCGTCTGGCCAGGCACCTGGCGGAAAGACTGGGTGACGATGCCGTCACCGCCCACCATGGCAGCCTGTCGCGGGACCATCGGCTGGAAGCCGAGCAGGCGCTGAAGTCCGGTCAGCTGCGCGCCCTGGTAGCGACGGCGTCGCTGGAACTGGGCATCGATATCGGCCACGTGGACCTGGTCTGCCAAATCGGTTCACCAGGCAGCATCTCGGCTTTTATCCAGCGTGTAGGGCGCGCCGGGCACAGCGTTGGAGAAATTCCAAAAGGCCGGTTGTTTCCGGCTACCCGGGACGACCTGGTCGAAAGTATCGCCTTGATGATGGCGGTTAAAGAAGGCCTGTTGGATACGGTAGTGATCCCCACCGCGCCGCTAGATGTGCTGGCGCAACAGCTGATTGCAGAAGTGTCCGCCAGGGAATGGGAGACTGCGGCACTGCAGGACATGATCAGGTCTGCATGGCCCTACCGGGATCTCGAAGACAAGACGTTCGAACAAGTCATCGACATGCTGGCTGGGGGCTATGCCACCAGGCGGGGGCGGCGGGCGGCCTATATTTATCACGATGCCATCAACGGCCGGCTGCGCGCCCGTCCCGCTGCACGACTGACCGCCTTGCAGAACGGTGGCGCCATACCGGATCAGTTTGATTATGAAGTCGTGATGTTGCCGCAGGGCTACCGGGTAGGCTCGCTCAACGAGGATTTCGCTTTCGAGAGTATTCCGGGTGACATCTTCCAACTCGGCAACACGAGTTACCGGATACTCAAAATCGAACAGGGCAGGGTGCTGGTCGAGGATGCCAGGGGACAGCCGCCCAACATTCCATTCTGGCTCGGTGAAGCGCCGGGGCGCAGCGACGAGTTGTCGAACAGCGTATCCTCGCTTCGCCAGGAAATCGAAACAAGACTGGAGGACTCCGGACATGGCGGGGCGCTGGCCTGGTTGCTGGAACAGGGCATTCGCCAGGATGCAGCGGAACAGGCAGTGGCCTATATGGCGGGTGTAAACGATGCGCTGGGCTGTATCCCGACCCGGCATCGCATTGTGCTCGAGCGGTTTTTTGATGACACCGGCGACATGCACCTGGTCATTCATGCGCCGCTGGGTTCGCGCATCATGCGTGCCTGGGGCCTGGCCTTGCGCAAACGTTTCTGCCGGCATTTCAATTTTGAACTGCAGGCGGCTGCGCTGGAGGACAGCCTGATCCTGTCACTGGGCGAAACACACAGCTTCGATATGGAGGATGTCCCCGCTTTCCTGAAGTCGGCCAGCGTGCGCCGGGTGCTGATACAGGCGCTGCTGGATGCACCCATGTTCGAGGTTCGCTGGCGTTGGAACGCAACCATCGCCCTGGCCGTACAGCGCATGCGCAACGGACAAAAACTCCCGCCACAGTGGCAGAGAAACCAGGCTGAAGATCTGGTGGCTGTGGTATTTCCGGATCAGCTGGCTTGCCTGGAAAATATTCGCGGCGAACGGGAGATTCCCGACCACCCCCTGGTTCGGCAGACTATCGATGATTGCCTCGGAGAAACCATGGATATCGAGGGTCTGGAGCGTCTCCTGGAACGGATCGAAAAGGATGAAATAGACATTCGCTGCATGGACCTGACGGCGCCGTCACCACTTTCCGCCGAGATCATCAACGCCCGCCCGTACGCATTCCTGGACGATGGTGAAGCGGAGAACCGCCGCACGCGGGCGATCAGTCAACAGGCGGAAGATCTGGGTCAGGCCGCCATGCTGAGCATCATCAGTGTCGATGCAAGCGAGCAGGTCAGGGGCGAGGCCTGGATCCAGCCGCGCAACCCTGATGAACTGCATGATGGCTTGCTGCAACTGGGGTTTTTGACCCGTGCTGAATACAGCAGTGGTTGTTCCAGCAGCGGCTCTGCCGGTGACTCCCGCTCATGGGATAAATGGTTCCAGGCGCTGGCCGGGGAGATGCGGGCCTGCTGTGTCCACGTTTCCAATGAAACCTGGTGGGTAGCCACCGAGCGCCTCGAAGAATTCAGTGCAATTCATCCTGCAAATGACGCGCAACCCGACCCTTCCTCTGTATACGAAATCAGCGCTGATGTCGATCGCCAACTGGCCCTGGTGGAGTTGCTGAGGAGCCGCCTTTCAGGACTTGGCCCGGTCAATGTCGAAACGCTGGTGAAGGATTTCCAGCTAAGCGAAACAGAGCTTGAACTGGCCCTGGTCGCCTTGCAGACGGAAGGCTATGCCATCCGGATGAGCCCGCCCCGGAAAAGCAGCGACTCCCGGGCTGAAAATGAATTGAAGGCCAACTGGTGCGAAAGGCGCCTGCTGGCGCGTATTCATCGTTACAGCCGCGAACGACGCCGTAAAACCGCCCGTCCGGTGCCACCGGCAGCCTATATGCGTTTCTTGCTCGAATGGCACGGCCTGGGCGAACCCGCCGGTGAACTGGAGCAGGTGCTGGCTTTGCTGGAAGGCTGGGCTGCTCCTGTTGCGGCCTGGGAGACGGGTCTGCTGGGTTCGCGCTGCGCCGACTACACACCACAGCGATTGGATGAGCAGTTTCTGAGCGGCTTCGTTACCTGGTTCAGGCCGCTCAATGGCGCCCGCAACCGGCCGCAACTGGTGGCTGCCACTCCGATTGCGGTCGTTCCGCGCAGGCATGCTGCCGCCTGGCAGCGCGATGGAATGGAATCATCCCCGCCAGAGGATGGCACGGGCGCCAAACTGTTGCACATCATGGGGCAGGGCGGGGCAATGTTCAGCGACGACCTCGAGCACGAATCCGGACTGCTCCGCCCCCAGTTCGAGCAAGCCATCTCAGCGCTGGTGGCTCAGGGGCTGGTTACTGCTGATGCGTTTTCCCCGTTGCGCTGGTTGATAAGGCCGGAGGCTGAAAAGCGAAAGCAATACAAAGCCATGAAACGCCGCCGTTTGTCCCCGAACAGCACTCTGCTGGGACGTTGGAGCGCCATTGCAGGCGGCACCGCCAGCGGCAGCCAGGGCGCGCTGTCCGGGCAAGCCTTGCTTGCGATCCAATGTGAGGCGCTGCTACGCCGTTATGGCGTAGTTTTCAGGGCGGTGCTGGAGCGTGAAACCCTGCTGCAACCGTGGCGGCATCTGCTGCGCTATTTGCGGCGGATGGAGGATCGCGGAGAGGTCTACGGAGGGCGGTTTGTGGATGGTTTCTCCGGAGAGCAATTTGCCTTGCCGGAAGCGATCGGTTTGTTACGGCGTCACGGCAAAGCGCCGCTTCACCGTCAATTGAAAGTCATCAATGCCGCAGATCCGCTCAACCTGGGTGGCTTCATTACGCCAGGAGTCAAGACCCCGGCAAAACCCGGCAACCGGATATTGCTGGAAGACGGTGTAGCGGCCGCCAGGCTGGTCAGCGGAGAAGTCGAAGTGCTCAAAGGGACGGCTGTTTCCGCCTCCGAGGCCGAGCGCCACCTGCGGATCGTTGTAGGAGCGCGCCATGCGCGCGAAAGGTCTTTATAACCCTTTCGGCCGCATGGCGGCCTCCTACAGTTAATCTGCGGCGAGTTGGCGTAACACGTAGTGCAGGATGCCTCCGTGGCGGTAGTATTCCGCTTCTTTCGGCGTATCGATACGAACCCGCGCCTGGAAGCGGGTTATCTTTCCATCATCGCTTGTTGCAGTAATTGTGACAGATTCTGAAGAACCATCTCCAAGTCCTTCAATATCAAATACTTCTTTACCATTTAAACCCAGGGATTCTACGCTTTCACCCGGCATGAAGTTGAGCGGCAATACGCCCATCCCCACCAGGTTGGAGCGGTGAATACGCTCGAAGCTTTCAGTGATAACGGCTTTGACTCCGAGCAGGTTGGTGCCTTTGGCGGCCCAGTCGCGGGATGAACCCGTGCCGTATTCCTTGCCGGCCAGTATGACCAGCGGTGTACCTTCTGCCTGGTATTTCATGGCCGCGTCATAAAGACTCATTTGCTCACCACCCGGCTGAAACGTGGTCCATCCGCCCTCGGTACCCGGCGCCAGCTGGTTACGCAGCCTCACGTTGGCAAATGTTCCGCGCATCATCACTTGGTGGTTCCCACGGCGCGAGCCGTAGGAGTTGAAGTCCTGTTTCATCACACCCTTGCTCTTGAGGTAATCACCTGCGGGAGAGTCTTCTTTGATCGCACCGGCCGGCGAGATGTGGTCTGTAGTGATCGAGTCGCCCAGTTTGGCCAGGCAACGAGCGCCACGGATCTCGGGAATACCCGGCACTTCCAGCGTCATGCCGCGGAAGTACGGTGGGTTCTGGATGTAAGTGGAATCATCCTGCCAATCAAACTTTTCACCTTCGGGTGAATCAATGCTGTTCCAGCGTTCGTCGCCCTGGAATACGCTGGAATAGCTGCGGCGAAACATTTCAGAAGTTACGCTTCGGTTGACTACTTCCTGGATTTCATGACTGGAGGGCCAGATATCCTTCAGGTAAACGGGGTTTCCATCCCTGTCTTCACCCAGCGGTTCACTGCTCAGATCCAGGTCAAGGCTGCCGGCCAGTGCATAGGCCACGACCAGCGGTGGTGAGGCCAGGTAATTCATTTTCACATCAGCGTGCACGCGGCCCTCAAAGTTACGGTTGCCGGAAAGCACGGAGCAGACCACCAGGTCATTTTCCCTGATGGCATTACCAATCGGATCAGGCAGGGGACCGGAGTTTCCGATGCAGGTCGTGCAACCGTAGCCAACAACATTGAAGCCCAGGGCATTCAAATCGTCCAGCACACCGGCCTCGACAAGATAATCGGTGACCACGCGCGAACCCGGGCCGAGTGAGGTCTTGACCCACGGCTTCACCTTGAGGCCCCTGGCAACCGCATTGCGGGCCAGCAGCCCGGCGCCCAGCATCACTGCCGGGTTGGAGGTGTTGGTACAGGAAGTGATGGCCGCAATGACAACGGCGCCATCCTTCAATTCAAATTCAGCTTCCCTGTAAATCACCGGTACAGAGCCGTCTCCTGAACGGTCGCCTTTGAGGCTGGGGCTGTGCGCACGGTAGTTTTCGCGTGCCTCGGTGAGCAGGACCCGATCCTGTGGGCGCTTGGGCCCGGCCAGGCTGGGCACAACCGTGGACATATCCAGCGCCAGCACGGTGCTGTATTGTGCATCAGGCTGATCGGCTGTGTGGAACATGCCCTGGGCCTTCATGTAGGCCTCGACCAGGGCAACCTGGTCATCGGAGCGCCCGGACAGAGTCAGGTAACGCAGGCTCTCTTCATCGACCGGGAAAATTCCGCAGGTCGCTCCGTATTCCGGCGCCATGTTGGATATCGTCGCACGGTCAGCCAGCGGCAACTGCTGCAGCCCGCTGCCAAAAA
>DAOWGA010000322.1 GCA_030637665.1 Lysobacterales bacterium
AAGACCATGTTGTAGTGACCGCTTGGCCCCATACTGCGCGTCTTGCCGAATGAGACACCGGAACCGGCCATGTTCTGCAGTTCGATCGAGGCATGTTCCCAGATATGCGCCATCCAGGTGCCTTCATCTTCACGCAGCCGGCGCAGGAAACCACCGGCTTCCTCGTAAGAACAGCTGTGCTCCGTAAGGCCCGGCAAAGCATCCATCAGTCCATCAGTGAATCCGGCGCCCAGCTTGACCGACGGCCACTCCTCGAGAATCCCTATGTCAACCTGGTGACGGATGACCGGAAAGTGAGCGTAGAGGCTGGGCCCCATATAAATGTTGGTAGCTAAGACTTTCATTGGACGATGACCTGCTTGTTTCCGGGGTCAGTGCATTTTAACGCCAGACCCTCCATTCCACCAAATATGCGGACTGGAACTAATCGAGGGTTGCTTCACGGGTTTCAATATTGAAATGTGAGCCTGAAGCCAGAACGTGCAGCTTCAGGCCAATCAAGGTTACAGCCTCCGCACGGCGCACGTAACTCATTGACGAGTGCCTGAGTTCAGAGGGATCAACCACGGTGATTGTGCCGTTTCCAACCACTTCCATCATACCGTCCGGCCCGATAAAACCAGCTGTATTCTCATCAATTCCCAGGCCACAGGCGAAGGGATTGAACGACAACGCCGCCAGCAATCGACCCATGCGCTGGCGTTGATTGAAATGCTGGTCGATGATGACGCGGTTAGTCAGGCCGAGCCCCGGCGCCAGTTCGACACCGCTCTCCCGGGGCGACGCACCACTGCGTCCACCGGCAATCATGTGCTCGGATACAATGGCGGCTCCTGCTGATGTGCCGGCCACGTGGATCCCGTTGGCATTCAGGCTGCGGATCATCCTTGCCACCGGTGTTCCACCGAGTATCGTAGATAGTCTGAGCTGATTGCCGCCGGTAATAAAAATCCCCGTAGCCCGGGCGACGACTCGCAGGGTTTCCTCTTTGAAGCATTCATCCCGGTCTTCGATGGGTACACACATGGAATTGGCCCCCAACGACTCGAATAGCTCTTTATACAAAGGCCCGGTCTCATTGAGCAAAGAGGCGGTGGGAATGACAAGAATACGCGCATCCTCGCCGCCGCAAAGATCGACAAAGCGCTGCAATATTTTTGGTTTCCTTCCCTTACCCTCGGCGCCGCCGATCGGAATGATAAAGCCACGGGACTGGGTTTCTTCTGGAGTTGTCGGCATTTCTCGAATTCCTTCAGTCGTCAAACAGACCCTGTACGACCGCTGACTGATCCTGCACCATCCAGCGCCCGCGCGCCATGACATGCCTCACGCGATGTTCCTGATCGAGGCAAACCAGGTCCGCGTCTGCCCCTGCTGCAAGCTGTCCCTTGCCTTTCAGCTTCAGCAAGCGGGCCACATTGATGGTCATGGATGGCAATACCTGCTCAAGACCATGGCCCCGTGCAAGTAATTCGCGCAGGGTGTCCGGCAAGCCGGCCGATGTAGCAAAATCCATTTTCACCATTTCACCATTGTCATCAAATACCGGCAGACAGCCACCACCGTCTGAACTGATCGTCAGGCCTGAGGGAGGGCCGGCGCTTTCGTGATAGCGCTCCCATGCATCCGCCGCCGACCAGGCATTATCACCCTCCTCAACCGGGAAGGCGGTGACGTCGATTACCACGTTCTGAAGACTCAGCGCGCAGGCCTCCTCGAACAATTCCTTTGTGCGGTTTACGTGTGTGGGGTGAAATACCCGCGGCGGCAATTCCGTTTCTCTGAGCAGGCGTCTGAGCAACTCCAGGCCACGCTTCCCATCGCCCAGGTGCAGGTGAACCACGCCCGCTTTTCGGCTGAGCAGGCCGGCCACGTGGACCTCCGATGCCAGCCTGGCCAGTTCATCGAAACTCGGCTGGCTGGAACGATGATCGCTGATCGCCAGTTCACCCAGGCCGATGATGCAATCGATGTTGACGATGTCCTTACGCACTGATCCGGTTAAGGTGGTGGGCGGCAGGTGGTAGCCACCGGTCCAGCACCAGGCGGACAACCCCTCTTCCCGCAGAGCACGCGTGCGGGCCAGGAGGTTCGCCGTACTTCGGGTTTCGTCATCAGTCCCCAGCAACCCCACGACACTGCTTACCCCGTGGCGTGTAAAGCAACTGAGCGGCACGGATGGCGCCTGAGTGGAAAAACCATCCTCTCCGCCCCCGCCAGTGACATGGACATGGCAGTCAATCAAACCGGGGATCAGCGGAGCGCCTTCCAGATCAATCGTTTCGCTGAGAAGGGAGGCATCAACAGCCGGTAATTCTGCGCCTGCATACACAATCTGTTCGCCGCCAATCAACAGGTGGCCGACGCCAAGCGGCGCGGGTGCGTAAATGTCAGCATTTCTAATCAGCTTGAGCATAATCTCATTCTGCTGCAAGGGACTCCGGCTGTCACCGGATCCGGTTCACTTGACCGTCTCACAAACGGGGCGCGACATTTTACCGGTCTAACCCGCATATTGCACGAAGGCGGACGGTTATATGAGTAGCTGCATACGGGACACGTTCAAGCCATCCCTGGGTACTCATCATCTGTTCCCGACAGATGATGGTCCCGTATGCAGCTACCCGATACCCTTCAGCCAACAACCAGCATGTTTTTCCTCTCATGCGAACAACGTTGCTGGAATTAATAGTTAAGCCAGACCGGATTCTTTCGCCATCAGGTCGGCGTGGTAGGAGGACCTTACCAGTGGGCCACAAGCCATGTGAGTAAATCCAAGCCTGTAGCCAAATTCAGCCAGGCTTTCGAATTCTTCCGGCGTCCAGTAGCGCATCACCGGGTGGTGGTGCGCAGTGGGTTGCAGGTACTGGCCTATGGTAATCATGTCCACCTGGTGATCCCGCAGGTCCCTGAGGGTCTTTGCAACCTGCTCA
>DAOWGA010000125.1 GCA_030637665.1 Lysobacterales bacterium
CGTCGCGAGAAAATGGCACTGTGAGGACAGTTTTTCGCTCTTTTGAGGCGAATAGCACCGCTATTTAACGAAAAAGAGCGGAAAAATGGACCGCTGTGACACTTTCGCAGCAGGAATACTTTCTACCGCGCAGGCTCCTAGCGTTTCCAGGTCATACCCGGCCGCCAGCCCCATTTGTACAGCAGGCCGGCGCCAAAAATCATGCCACCCAGATGGGCGAAATGGGCGATGCCGGGCATTGACCTGGTCACGCCGAACAGTAGTTCGAGGCCACCATAAATCAGGACAAACCATTTCGCCTGGATGGGCACCGGCAGAAAAATGAGGAAAATCCGGTTATTCGGCCACATGACGCCGTAGGCCAGTAACAGCCCGAATACCCCGCCAGAGGCGCCAATAGTGGGATAGATGCCGCCTTCCATTTGCTGTACCAGCAATTGGATGATGCCGGCACCAACCGCACAGGTTGCGTAAAATACGGCAAAGCGTTGGCTTCCCCATGTTTTTTCCAGGGGAGTTCCGAACATCCACACAGCAAACATGTTGAAAAACAGGTGGTTGAAGCTTCCGTGCAGAAAAGCATAGGTCACCAACTGCCAGGGAACGAAGAAACCGCTGTCAAAGGGCCACAGGGCGAGCGACGGTGACAGGTTTCTGCCCAGAAAGATGGCCGCACAGACAACGATAATACCCAGGGAAACAGGGGTGGGCATGTTGGTGATCTGGAATTTGTTCAAAAAGGGTGACTCCTTTGCCTGGTGTTCATATTACAATACGCGGGCTTTCAAAAGTCCATCGTCAACTGCTGGCGTAAACAGGATTGGTCCAAAATGGATATGCAAAAAGAAAACTCGCCTGCAATTGTGCGCCGGGTAACCGTGTACGCATCTTCGAGCAATGCGCTTGCTGAGTCCTATTATGATGCCGCCGGTCGTCTCGGAGCCGTCCTGGGCGCTGCCGGGCTGGATATCATCTACGGAGGGGGCGGGGTCGGCCTGATGCGGGCGATGGCGGACCATGCACTTGCCGCTGGCGCTCACGTCCATGGCGTAATCCCCGGTTTTCTGAATACCGTTGAGCATGCTCACAAGAATCTGAGCCGTCTGGAAGTTGTTAATGACATGCGGGAGCGGAAACACCGTATGCTGGTCGATTCGAACGCAGTCGTATCGCTGCCCGGTGGCAGCGGGACTTTTGAGGAGGTGTTCGAGGCTCTTACTCTCAAGCGCCTTGGCCAGTTCCTCGGCCCGGTCATACTGGTGAACACGAATAATTACTTCGATCGCCTGGTCGATTTTCTCCAGCACAGTGTCAGCGAGCGATTCATGTCTGAGTTGCACCTGGACATGTGGTCCCTGGTCGATGAACCGGAGGATGTCATTGATGCCATGTCATCGGCGAAATACTGGAGCCGTGACGCCTTCAAATTCGCTGCGGTGGGTGCATAAGCGGCATGTTGCAGGGAAGCAGATAATCACATGATCAATAGACAAGCCCGTGTAGTTCCAGCGCGCCATGGCATTGCCTGGCTGGTGCAAAGCATGACACTGTTACGCGCCCAGCCGGCAAGGCTGTTTCTGCTCGCCATGCTGCTTCAGGTCATGATGGGCTTGACCCAGGTGCCCATCGTTGGATTCCTGTTGATCATTTCCGTGCCCGCGTTGTCGGCCGGCTTGTTGCAGGCTTTCCTGGTGACTGCAGAGGGCGGCAAACCGTCACCAAATTTGCTGTTCCGGCCACTATTGTCCGGCGCCCATTCCATGCGCATGCTGGCCATGGGCGCCCTGATGTTTGCAGTGGGTGTCCTGACTGTCTCCCTGGTTCTTTCCGGAAGCGAAGCCATACTGGATCCGGAATTACTGTCCAGGATCGAGCAGGGTGATGTCGAAGCACTGTCTTCCCTGGACCAGGGTGCTCTGCACAAAATGGTTTTGGCGTTTCTGATCGGAATTTCGGTTAGCGGCACTCTGAGCTACATGACGATCCCCCTGATGTGGTTTCATGACCGCAGACTGGGATCAGCACTGGGTGAGGGCCTCAAAGCCCTTGTCGTCAACTGGAAGCCGTTTCTTGTACTGGGGCTTGGCCTGGCTGCTTTGTTGATTCCCGTATCGCTGGCTGCCGGAATCCTGTTCCTGTGGGTGGGAAGCGCTGGTGGTCTTGCCTTCGTCGTGCTGGGCCTGGTGATGCTCCTGTTGCTGGCTTTCCAGCTGATACTCTTCGGCACGCAATTCTGTGCCTTTCGCGACATCTTTGGACTTGATACCGGGCAGGCGGACTCTGAGGAGTCGGATGAAGGTCAGCTGGTAGCCTAACCTGTACCATGCGGGTTTGGAATGTGGGTTCGGGCTATTCTTCTGCTTCTTCTGCTTCTTCTGCTTCTTCGGCCTCTGATACACGATGGGGAAGCAGAATCCGGGACATCAGTAATCCGACTTCAAACAACAACCACATGGGCAGCGCCAGCAGCGTCTGGGAAATGACATCCGGAGGCGTAAGAAGCATGCCCATGGCAAAAGCACCCACCAGCACATAGGCGCGCATCTTTGCGAGTTTTTCCACCGTGGTCATCCCGGTTGCAACCAGGATGATGGTGGCAATCGGTACCTCAAACGTAATACCGAAGGCCAGGAACAGTGTCATGACAAAGTCCAGGTATTTGCTGATATCGGTCATGACCGTGACGCCTTCCGGTGCGACCCGGGTGAAGAAACCGAATACCAGTGGAAAGACTACAAAATAGGCGAAAGCGCATCCGGCGTAGAAAAGGAACACGGCCGAATAAAGTAATGGCTTGGCGAGGCGTTTCTCCTTCCGGTATAGCGCCGGCGCCACAAAGGCCCACAGCTGGTAAAGAACTACCGGAATGGAAAGAATTAAAGCCAGTAGCAGCGCCAGTTTGAACGGTGTGAGGAACGGTGAAGCCACGTCAATGGCAATCATGCTGCTGCCTTCAGGCAGGATCGAGGTGAGTGGCGCCGCCAGCATGGCATAGAGCTTACGTGAGAAGGGCAGCAGCACCAGCAACACTACCAGCACAGAGGCACAGGCTTTGAGCAGCCTGCTGCGCAGTTCTACCAGGTGCTCAAGGAAACTGAGTTCCTTGTCCTCGCTGTCACTATTTTCGGTCATCGGCTTCATCCGTCTCGCCGGCTTTGCCGCCAGCAGCCGGATTCAGGTCCTTCAGAGAATTCACCTCGGACTTGACGTCATCAACGGTGGACTTGACGTCATCAACGGTGGACTTGAAGTCATCAACGGTGGACTTTATTTCATTCTCGAAATGCTTGAGCGGTTCTTTGAGTTCTTCCGCACGGAGCTCGGCCTCAATTGAATTCCTGAGACTAAACCAGCTGGCGCGTGCTTTGCGCGCAACACCGCCGAGTGTTCTTGCGACACGTGGCAGACGTTCGGGGCCGAGCACCAGCAGGCCCACAAGAGAGAGCAGCAGGAGTTCTGCAAATCCAACGTCAAACATGGCAATATCGCCTTGCAGGAGTATCAGTTGCTGGATTTGGATTTCTTGACGGGTTCTTCAGCTGCGACGGAAGACTCCTTGTCGTCTGAAATTTGGTCCGGCTCGAGTTTTTCCTCTGTAGCCTCTGATACGTCTTCCATGCCCTTGCGGAAGCCTTTGATTGCCGCGCCCAGGTCGCCGCCCATGTTTCGCAACCGCTTGGTACCGAATACCAGAACGACAATAAGTAGCAGGATGAGTAACTGCCACATGCTGATTCCACCAATGCCCATGATCGTGCTCCGTAATGCTGGTTAGAGGATTTTAAACCAAACTGGCCCGCAAAGGCATAGTGAAAGTCAAAGGCGACAGACTCAGAACCGCCGGGTGGCCCAAAGACCGGTCAGCAACATGAGCGCGGAAAACAAAATCAGCCCGTATTGGTTCAGTGTAGGAATGCCTTCAAGGAAAACCATATTGGTCACGGTGCAGGATTGAGGTTCATCACCAATTTTGATGCTGGTCCATTCGGCACAGGTGCTTTCCGATTCAACCGCACTGTTCATCGTATTTTCTTGCGTGCGGCATTGTGTGCCGCCGTTGAAGTCTGGTTGGACCATGGCGGTGTGGACGTTGTCAGTTTCAGTGCTAAAGTCCCAGCTCCAGAACATGTCACCGTCCTGGTATTCACCGTCCCCGCCAGCCACGTCAGAACAAAACAGCTCAATCGTGGCTGTAGCCTCGCTATCGATGTCTTCTATGGTGTACAGCCACTGACTGCTCACGGTGATGGCGACTGGCGTCACTTCATTATGAATCAGGCAGAGGTTATTCTCCCCGATGCCCACGCCCTCGAAGCTACAGGGACCGGCGGCTTCGTTTGTGCTGCAGGCTGCGTCTGCCTGGCAGTCATAATTGGCTGTGTAACCGTCAGGTGTCTCTTCCCACAGGTCGCAGTTGAGATTGCCATTGGCGAATGATTCAACAATGAATTTAACTTCAAATTCACCCAATGGCCCTTCATTGGGCAGAACGGTCAGTGACTGTTCGAGAGGCAGACCCGTGTTACATTGAATCTTGAGCTCGACGGGGGTGATATTGTTTCCATCGGCAAAACGCTTCTGAACGGAGAATTCTGCATTTTCTCCGCTACCGGTGGGTGCGCAACCCCTCGGTACGGTGATCGCCAGGCTCTCGAACCCTTGCTCGGTGGTATTTCGAACATCGGAAGCTGCGCCGGTTGATGTGTTGATTCGCATCACCTGGCTGGGGAGGTCCAGCAGGCGTCTGTCCGTGATGGCCCAGAGCTGACCCGCATCGTCGAAAGCCAAGCCGCCTTCAGTGTAATTGCCCGCGGCCGGGCCCAGTGGTCCGATTTCAGTAGCCTTACCGGTTTGCGGGTTGATCTGGTACAGGCTGGGCGAATCCACATTGCCGTTCTGATCCATGCCATTGCCCAGGCCATACAACTTGACGGGAATTCCGTATGCGGCTATCGCGCTGATGCGCACACCAAGGGCGCCCTCACTGCCGACCAGGCTGGCTGTTCCGTCCAGGCTCATTTGGTAAAGAGACCGATTGAAGACTGATGTCAGGTACAACAACCCGTCACAGGCGAAGGTCATGCCAAAGTCGTTATTGACACCTGATGGCAGGCCGGTAATGAAGACATCACCATCACTTTGAATGATGGCTGTATCCGTGCTCAGCGGAAACAACTTCATGGATTCGTCATCGACAGCGTAAAGTATTTCTTCAGGTGAGAAGGCCAGGCCTTCAACATCGATCCGAGGCTGGCCTGAAGCAGGTTTCACGGTTCCGACCCGGGTTTCGGCGCCGCTAATCAGGTCAATGCGGTACAAGCCTTCGGCATTAGTCGTTCCACTGTCCGAGTTGATGCTGTAAGCAACAGGCGCAGCGGCCAAAGACGCAGACAGCGCCGTCAGCAACATCACGACCATTGTATTAAACAGCTTTTGCATCAGCGCAGAGTCCGGCCTCGTTTTCTTAACGATGGGATAGTCATGCTAGCAGAATAAACAAATAAAACAAGACCTTAGTGTGTACTGTTTCAGTTCATTACGCCGTTGTTGTGTTTTTGCCACAGCGATAATTGACCCTGTTTTACACGGCTTGGCATAGTTGAGGTCGGGAAGTTTCGAAAATGTAAGCATTTATACGAATTAGACAAGGAATGGCTATCAATTTTGGCGGTTTTATCGGAACATATGCGCTTCGTGTGGCGTATGCGCAACATGACCTGAGCAGGACCCCAAATGGCTGAAATAACTAAGAATAGTCCCCTGACCGGCATATTGCTGGCTAACCTGGGCACGCCGACGGCGCCTGAACGTGGGCCGGTTGCAAAATTTCTGCGGGAATTTCTGTCTGACCCCCGGGTGGTGGATCTGCCGCGTTACCTGTGGCTGCCTTTGTTGTACCTGGTGATCATTCCCCTGCGCGCCGGCCGTTCTGCTGCCGCCTACCGGAAAATCTGGTGGCCGCAAGGCTCACCTCTGCTGATTTTGACCCGCAAGCTGGCTGATCGCCTGGCCGCAGACCTTGCCGGTGTTGCCAGGGTGGAAGTGGGTATGCGCTACGGCCAGCCTTCCATCCGACAGGGACTGAGAAGCCTGCGCGAGGCAGGTGTGGAAAAACTGACCGTAATACCTTTGTATCCGCAATACTCCGACACCACCACGGCGTCCATATACGATGCGGTTGATGAGGCTCTGATAGAAATGGTCTGGAAGCCGGAGCTTGTGCGGGTACAGGATTACCACGAGCTGCCCGCCTGGGTTGCCGCTGTGGCAAATTCCGTTCGGAAATTCCGTGAATTTCACGGGTCGGCGGAACGACTGATTTTTTCAATGCACGGCATTCCTCAGCGATACGTTGCCAATGGTGATCCTTATGAGGAACAGTGCCGCAAAAGTGTGCAAGCCATTGCGCAGGCACTGGGGCTCGAAGAAAGTGAATGGCTGCTGACCTACCAGTCGCGAGTAGGCCGTGAGGCCTGGTTACAGCCTTACACCGATATGACCGTGAAAGCTTTGGCCGAATCCGGTGTGAAGCATGTGCAGGTGGTATGCCCGGGCTTTGCCGTCGATTGCCTGGAAACTCTGGAAGAAATTGCCATGCAAAATAATGAATTTTTCAAGGAATCCGGCGGTGAAAAACTGGAGTACATTCCAGCCCTGAACGACAACCAAGAACACGCCCGGGTTTTGCAACAAATGGTGGCCTTCTACAGCGGCCCCACGAACATGTTGTAGGCGGGATTGTCTTCTTCTGACTGGAATGCGTAGCCTGTTTTGTCGAGGAAGTTTTGGAAGCGGTCGTCATCCTCGATGGGCACCTGGATGCCGAGCAGGACCCGACCGTATTCCGAGCCGTAGTTGCGGTAGTGAAACAGGCTGATGTTCCAGCCGCTTTTCATGCCGCGCAGGAAATCGAGCAGGGCGCCAGGACGTTCCGGAAACTGGAAGCGGTAAATCCGTTCATTGTCCACCCTGGAACGACCACCGACCATGTGCCGGATATGCAGGCGCGCCATGTCGTTTTCGGACAGGTCACTTACCGGAAAGCCGTGCTCACGCAGTTGTTCGATAATTTCGCCTTTTTCCGCAAGGCCGTCTTTCAGGGCAATTCCTACAAAAATATGGGCGTCTGACTGATCTGCGTAACGGTAGTTGAATTCAGTGATTCCCCTGAGTCCAACAGTTTCACAGAAATCAAGGAAGCTCCCCGGATGTTCAGGAATGGTCACGCCGAGCAGGGCTTCCTGCTCCTCTCCAACCGCCGCCCTTTCGGCAATATGGCGCAGCCGTGCGAAATTGACATTGGCGCCGGTCAAAACACTCGCCGCGTTGCCTTCGCATCCGGGCCGGCCCAGGAAATAGCGTTTCATTCCTGCGATGGCCAGCACACCGGCCGGTTCGGCGATAGCGCGGGTGTCCTCGTATACGTCCTGAACCGCAGCGCAAATCTCGTCGTTGTCAACCGTGATGATTTCATCCAGCAACTGGTGGCAGATGCTGAACGTCAGATCGCCGGCCCGCTTGACGGCGACACCTTCAGCGAAATGGCCGATTTCCGGCAGATTAACGGGTTCGCCCGCCTCAAAGGCAGCTTTCATGGATGCAGATTCTTCAGCTTCCACGCCGATCAGCCGGATATTTGGATGCAGGTACTTGCTGACCAGGGCCATGCCAGATGCCAGCCCGCCGCCGCCCACCGGGACAAACAGGTAATCGATGGGCGTACGGGCTTGCCGGAACAGTTCCAGTGCAATGGTTGCCTGGCCGGTGATTACTTCCGGATCGTCGTAAGGGTGGACGAAGACCAGATTCTTTTCTTGCGCCAATTGCAGCGCATGCTCGCAGGCCGTATCGAAATCGTCACCGTGAATGATCACCGAGGCGTCCAGTTTCCGGACGGCATTGATCTTTATATCCGGTGTGATGGCCGGCATGACGACGGTTGCATCGATGTCCATGTGGCGGGCGGCCATGGCCACGCCCTGGGCGTGATTGCCGGCAGAGGCGCAGATGATGCCTTGTTTTTTTTGCTCTTCATCCAGGCTCAGCAATTTGGCATAGGCGCCACGCAACTTGAAGGAGAACACCGACTGCAGGTCTTCGCGCTTGAGCAGAACACGCACCCCCAGCCGTTCAGTCAGCCCGGGCAACTCCTGCAAAGGCGTTTGTTGAACCAGGTCTTCCAGCCGGCACTGCATGACGCGAGGCATGTATTTATCGAACAGTGATTTGCGTGTCTTTTCACTGTCGGGTTTGATGCTCACGGGTGGTGATACGTTCATGTCAATCTGAGTCCTGGGTGACGGCTGTTCATTCCGCTGTTCGCCGTGAAGAGTCGTGGCTGGACAAGCGCTGGCATACCGTTTCGGTTATTTCCCGTGTGCCGAGACCATTCTCAACCAGGTCCACGGTGAGGATGCCGTCGTTCCAGCAACTGAATATGGTCTGCTCCAGGGCGTCAGCCTCCCGATTACAGCCGAGCGAATGGCGCAGCATCATCGCAACGGACAGCAACATGGCATAAGGATTGGCAATGCCCTTGCCGGCAATATCAGGAGCGGAGCCGTGGACCGGCTCATACAAGCCGAATTGTTCTTCGTTCAGTGAGGCCGATGGAAGCAGGCCCAGGGATCCACACAGCATGGAAGCCTCGTCCGAGAGGATGTCTCCGAACAGGTTTTCGGTCAGCATCACGTCGAAATCGGCCGGCCGGCTCAGCAGGTGCATGGCGGCTGCATCCACGAACATGTTTTCTACCTGGACGTCCGGGAATTCATCCGCGATCACCTGGTGGACCACTTCGCGCCAGAGTCGCGAGGTCTCCAGCACGTTGGCTTTGTCCACCAGGGTAATCCTGCGATCACGCTGCTGTGCGATTCTGGCGGCAGCGCGGGTCACGCGCGTGATTTCTTCGCGGTTGTAACTGCAGATATCTTCAGCCTGACCGTCTTTGCGCCACTTTTTGCCGAAGTAGATTCCCCCCGTCAACTCCCTGACCAGCATCAGGTCCACGTTTGCCAGGCGATCGGGTTTGATCGGCGAGAATCCATGCAGTGCAGGGTGGGTTACGATGGGGCGAAGGTTGCAGAACAGATTGAACTCGGCCCTGATTTTGAGCAGCCCCAGTTCCGGCCGTTTGTCAGCGGGATTGCCGTCCCATTTGGGGCCGCCGACCGCGCCGAGCAACGCGGCATCGGCCTTTCTGCAGGCATCGATGGTCGCCTGTGGCAAAGGTGAGCCGCCGGCATCGATGGCGGCGCCACCAATCAGTTGTTCATCCAGCTCGATACGGAGCCCGAACTGCTCTTCCATCACCGCCAGCACCTGGCAGGCGGATGCGTAAACCTCGGGCCCGATTCCGTCGCCGGGGAGGCCGACGACTTTGAAGGTCCGCTCCAGCCTACTTGCTGTATCGCTGCTCATAAGTGCTGATGTCCTGTTCGTGATCCAAAATAAAGTCCATTTGGTCGATCCCCCGTGTGATGCAATAGGCCGAGAACGGGTCTAGCGGGAATTCGCACTCGCCGTAGCCTTCTATGATCAGCTGGCGCTTGTGAATGTCGATCCGAACTGAGTGATCCGCTTCGGCCAGCAGATACTCGAGGACCGGCTTTTCAACGGTAATCGGCAACAGGCCGTTTTTCAGAGCATTGTTGCGGAAAATGTCCGCGAAGCTGTCACTGATCACGGCGCGGAAGCCAAAATCCAGCAAGGCCCAGGGTGCGTGTTCACGCGAGGAGCCGCAACCGAAATTAGTACCGGCAACCAGAACCTGCTGGCGCCCGGGCTGGTATCCACGCAGGGGATTATCCTCCTTGTCGGAACCATCTTCATGGTAGCGCCAGCCATGGAAACAAAATTTGCCCATGCCTTCCCGCTCGGTGGTGGTGAGAAATCGTGCCGGAATGATC
>DAOWGA010000309.1 GCA_030637665.1 Lysobacterales bacterium
GAAGCTGTGGCGCAGCAGGTGGGGGTACACTTGCTGCGGCAGGCCCTGGCGCTTGGCCCAATACTTGATCCGCACTTGTATGGTGCGGGTCGAAATGGGGTTGCCGCGATTGCTGACGAACACGTGAGGTTCCTCAAAGCCGGCAAATTCACCGCGTACTTTGCGCCACTCGAGCAGCGCCCTGGATGCGCAACTTCCCACGGGCACCATCCGGGTCTTGTTTCCCTTGCCGGTCACGGTGACCAGGCCTGAGGAGAAGTCGATCTGGCTCCAGTGCAGGCCGGCCAGTTCGGACAGCCTGAGGCCCGAGGAGTAAAACAATTCCATGATAGCCCGGTCCCGCGTGGCCAGGGGACTGTCGTCTTTGATTTCCAGCAAACGGGTAATGGCGTCTGCATCCAGCGTGACGGGCAATTTGCGGGCCGCCCTGGGCGCGCGTACCGATACGGCCGGGTTGTGCTCCGCCAGGCCTTCTTTCATCAGCCAGCGATAGAAACTGCGGATTGCCGACAGCAGGCGCTGCAGACTTCGTGATCCCTGGCCCTGGCGGTGCAGGCGGGCAATCAATGCCCTGATGGTGTGTTCGGAAACCCGTGTCAGGTCTGTTATGCCCTGCCGCTCCAGTTCCCCGGCGAGCTGGCTCAGATCACGTTGGTAGGCTTTACGGGTACGCTCCGAGAGGCCGCGCTCATGCTTCAGGTAATCGATGAATTGTTTCTGGCGGGCTTTCATGCCCAAATCATACAACTTGCAACATACATTGTGTGGCATTTCCCCGACGACGATCGGGGATGGTGTGCTAATGGTTCAGGCTGAGCGGCGTTGTTCCTGCTGTTCCGGGCTGGCCAGGCTGCTGGAGATAACATTGGCCAGCAAGTCGAGGAAAAGCGTTCCCATGCCGGGGTAGAAACGAGCCGGATCACTGCTGCCGATTGCCATCATGCCGTCGGCGCCCTTTTCGCCCAGCGGAACAAGCGCCGTAGACTGTACCCAGCGGGACTTGGTGCCGAACAGGAATTCGAGCTTGCTCTCATTCAGGCGGCCGCACACCGTGTGATCCTTGTCGAGTTGGACACGGAATTGTTCCATTGCCGGATCGTCGGCCTGAATGTGGGTCACATCTTCCCCGGCCTCTGAAGCGATAGCCTTCTCGAACAGGCAAATTTGCAGGATATCAGCGTTAAAATCGTTCAGCAGGCTATTGCCCAGCTGAGTAAAAAATTCTTTGCGCGAATCGATGATCAGCAGGTCCAGGGTCAGCTGATGCAGGCGCGACATCAGTTCTTCGTTTTCCGATGCGACGTTTATCAGCCGATTGAGCTGCCGGTCGAGTTCCTGGTTTTTCTGGCGCAGTTGCTCGACCTGGCGTTCGATCAGCGAGGCTGCAACACCGCTACTGTGATTGAGGTGAAGTTCCTCGAGGATATCCGGGAACTGGTCAAGAAAGTCCGGGTGTTTGCGGAGGTATGCCGCGACAACTTCCTTTAGTGATGTTTTGTCGTCATCCATTCAATTTCCCTTTGAATACATATTTGGCTGGTCCTTTCATTGTAAGCTGTTGCCAGCTTCCGGGCCACTTTATCACAAGATGCCCTCCGGGTAGCAAGACATTAACGACATCGTCGACCCGGCCCGATCGTCTCAGGATGGCCACGGCCGCACAGGCGCCGGAGCCGCAGGCAAGAGTTTCTCCTGCACCTCGTTCGTATACCCTCAGCCGGATTTCTCCGCGGTTTTCGATTTGTGCAAAGCCTGCATTGCAGCCTTCCGGAAATACCGGGTGCGTGCTGATATAAGCGCCTTTTTCCGGGATTTCACTGTCGTTGACGTCCTCCATCACTAGCAAAGCGTGAGGATTTCCCATGGAGGCCGCGCCGAGTTCCAACAAACCCCAGGGAGAATCCAACTGGTACAAGTCATCACGGGGTGAAAGTGTTATGGGCACGTTGGCGGGCTCGAATTCCGGCACGCCCATGCTCACTTCAAACTCTCCGTCAGTGCAGGGATCCAGCGTGATTCTGCCGGATGGGCTCTCGAGGCTGAAAGCCGCGTTCCCGATGTCGCCACTTCTTTGCAGGTACAAACCGATGCAGCGTGCACCGTTGCCGCACTGGCCGGCAAGGCTGCCGTCGGAGTTCCAGATTTCATAACGGGCCGCGTTTTTCCTGTCGAGGGCTTCTCTGAGTATCAGGATCTGGTCGCAGCCGATGCCCCGCCTGCGATCCGCGATCATCGCGGCGCGCTGAGCATCCAGGTCGAAATCCTGGTGGCGCAGATCGAGCAGAACAAAATCATTTCCCGCGCCATGCATCTTGTGAAAAATGACCGGCATTCAACGCCCGTTTTCGAACCTGCCGTGAACGATCCAGTGGCGGTCACTGGGAATCTCGATTTTCAGCCTGTCGAGGCCGGCTGCGAGCAGTTGCTCGCTGACTTCAAAGGGAGTGTAGGCGGCCAGAAGGGAATTGTAGAAATCCTCCCTGAGAACATCCGGGGCATCGGCTGAATAGGTATCCACCAGGCGCTGTGCTTCGCTTTCAGTATCGGGCCGCAACAGGTCCATGACCTGAATGACAGCGCCCGGCCTGGCCAGGTGAACGATGCTTTGCCACAGGACCCGGGGCTGTGGCAGGTGATGCAAAAGGCTGTTGGAGATAAGCGCATCGAAGGAAGCTGCAGGGAGCGAGGGGTCGGGTAAGTAACTCTGCTGGAATCTGACACGGCCATCCAGTTGCTCGGCTGCCAGCCGCTCCTGCGCGAGTTTCAGCATATTACTGCCGGCATCCAGGCCAATGACCGTCCAGCCGGGATACTGATTTGCCATGCGTATGGAAATATCTCCTGGGCCGCAGCCCAGGTCAGCCATGGCTCCGGTCTGAAGAGGGTGGTCAAAATACTCGCGGAATTTTTCGGTAAACAGGCTGTTCGATTCATCAAAGTCAGCCTCGGCGTAGGCCCTGGTCTGGGCCTCACTGTCCATCAGTTCAGGCTCCGGGCGTCTCTTCATCTTTGTCCTCGTTTTTCTCAGTCTCCGATCCATCCGGGCCGGGCTCCGGCAGGTATAGCGGGCCGCGCTGGCCACAGGCAACCACGAGGAGCGCAAGCAGGCATAGAAGCAGCAGTGTTTTTGGCTTGATCATGTAATTTTTTTCATGTGCAGATTGGGCACGGTCAGGGCTGATACACTATACGCCATGAACAGGGATGAATCAGCCACCAGCTACCCCGCCGAGGGACAGGCTTTGCCGGTACTGGAAACCGTTGAGCGCTGCAGCGCTCCGAATCCGTCCGCAAGCGTCATTTGGCTGCATGGCCTGGGGGCGGACGGGCACGATTTCGAACCGCTGATTCCACAGCTGGCATGGCCCGGTGCGCCGGCTATCCGCTATGTGTTTCCACATGCTCCAGTGAGGCCGGTGACGGTCAATGGGGGCATGCAAATGCGGGCCTGGTATGACATCCTCAGCATCGAATCTGAACGCGACCATGACCGGCACGGTATTGCAGACAGTGTCAGGCAAGTGGAAGCGCTGGTCGCCCGTGAATGCGAGCGGGGCATTCCTTCCAGTAGAATCATTCTCGCCGGCTTTTCCCAGGGCGGCGCGATTGCGCTGCAGCTGGCTCTGAGTTATCCCCATAAACTTGCCGGCCTGATCGCACTGTCCAGTTATTTGTTGTTCGATAAAGAATTGGAAAACCGGCTCCACGAAGTCAACCGCGACACCGCGGTGTTCGTCGGTCACGGAACCATGGACCCGATGGTGCCCTTGCGCATGGGAAAGGCTGTGTACCGACGGCTGCAATCGTTGGATTACCCGGTCGAATGGCACTCCTACCCCATGCCTCATGCGATATGCCCCGAGGAAGTTGAAGACATTACCGCCTGGTTGAAGGAACGGCTTGGATAAAATCATGGCGATTCAGTTGGAAAAGGATTTGCAACACCCTGATTCGCAAGCCCGGAACTCGAATTCCCGGTCAGCCGGAGTTTATCCCCCGTCTTTTTGCACCATTCGCCTGTTGTTCGCGGTCATGGTGATTACTGAGGTCGCTGTTGTCTTGCTTGGAATGGGGCGTGGCGGTTTGCCCACCTGGAAGTGGCTCGGCATGGCTTCAGTTTATGCACAGTGGCTGGCGCTGTTTTGCGCATCCGGGATTTGTGTGACCAGCGGCTGGACCGGCCGGCTTTCCGCGCGCGGCGCCTGGACAGGCAGCTGGTTGCTTGCGGTCCTGCTCTCAGCAGTTTTCAGCTACGCTGCATGGCTGGTGGTCGGCGTCAACGGCATCGGGCTGGTGCGCGAAACGGCGACGACGTTCATATTCAAGAGTGTGTTCTCGGTTGGCCTGGTCGCGGTGGTTTTTCTCCGCTATCTGCTGATCAGGACAAAATGGCGCGCGGAGCTGATGGCGCAGGCCGAGGCGAGGGTGCAGGCCCTGCAGGCCAGGATCAGGCCGCATTTCCTGTTCAACAGCCTCAATACCATCGCCAGCCTGATTCCGGTCGAGCCGGGTAATGCGGAAGCCGCCACACTGGATCTGGCCGATATTTTCCGTGGCAGCATGAGACGAGCGGACAAGCCTATCCGGCTGGCTGACGAACTGCAGCTCGCCCGCCAGTACCTGGACATGGAGAAACGCCGCCTGGGAGATCGCCTCGAGATCGACTGGCGGGTCGATGACCTCCCACCCGGGGCCTCGGTGTTGCCTCTCATGTTGCAGCCATTGCTGGAAAATGCAGTGGGGCACGGCGTACAGTCTCATCCCGAGGGCGGCAAAATTGCCGTTTACGGACGCGCCGAGGGAGACCAGGTCGTTGTTACCATATGCAACCCGGTTGCCGCGGAGGGGTCGGAGTCGAGCGGGCACGGCATGGCGATGGCAAATATCAGTGAAAGACTGCAGCTTGCATTCGGACCGCGCGCCAGTTTGATCACCAGCCAGGATGCAGACAATTTTTATACGATATTGAGTGTGCCCTATGTTGAATATTCTGATCATTGACGATGAAGCGCCGGCCAGGGATCGCTTGCGCCGCATGGTGGAAGCGCTACCCGGCTTTGAAGTGGCCGGGGAAGCTCGTGGCGCCAATGAGGCGCTGGAGCAAATCAACCTGCTGAAACCGGATGTCCTCCTGCTGGATATTTCCATGCCGGGCATGAGCGGAATGAGCCTGGCCCGTGTCTTGCAGGAAGGCGGCGCTTCACCGGCTGTCATTTTCTGCACGGCTTACCAGGACCAGGCGCTGGAAGCTTTCGAGCGGGAGGCGGTTGACTACCTGGTCAAGCCGGTTCGCACGGAACGGCTGGAACAATCCCTGGAGAAAGCAAAACGCTACCTGGGTGATACGCGGAAGCAGGAAGCTGAACATTTCCTGCGCTCAACCGTGGGGGGCAAAGTCGTCCTGACCCCCATTCAGCGCGTGATCTGCCTTGTCGCAGAAGACAAGTACACTACCGTTTTACACGAGGTCGGGGAAACAGTGATCGATGAATCGCTGACCGAACTCGAACAGCGTTTCCCGGAGCTTTTTTTCCGGGTGCATCGAAATGCACTCGTTTCCCGCAAGCACATCCGTGGCCTGGAACGGACATCTGAGGGGCACACGCTGGTGTCTCTCAGCGGCACTGAGCGAAAGCCCGAAGTGAGCAGGCGGAATGTTTCCGCCCTGCGCAAATTACTGAGCCAGCTCTCATGAAAGAAAAACTGATAATTGCCACCCGAAAAAGCGAACTGGCCCTGTGGCAGGCAAATCATGTTGCCGGCTTACTCAGGAGCCGGCACGCCGGCCTGGAAGTTGAACTGCTGCCGATGGTGACGCAGGGAGACATCATCCTGGATCGTCCGCTCGCTGAAATCGGCGGCAAGGGCCTGTTCCTGAAGGAGCTTGAACGCGCCCTGTTACGGGAAGATGCCGATATCGTCGTGCATTCGATGAAAGACGTACCCATGGAGGAAGTCCCCGGCCTGTCCGTCGACGTCGTGCTGGAACGCGCAAACCCTTATGACGCCCTGCTCAGCAACACGGGCCTGGGCCTGGCGGAACTGCCTGCAGAATCCCGTGTTGGCACCAGCAGCCTGCGGCGGCAATGCCAGTTGAAATCCATCCGCCCGGACCTGCAGGTGGCGGATCTGCGGGGTAATGTAAATACGCGAGTCCGTAAGCTGCAGGAGGGTGAATACGATGCCATCATCCTTGCCTGCGCAGGTCTGGAGCGCCTGGGTATGGATAATCTGATCACCGAGACATTGCGTCCCCCACAGTGGTTGCCCGCGGCAACGCAGGGCACCATCGGTGTGCAGGGCCGAAGTGGAGACAGTGAGGTCGCCAGCCTGATCCAGCCATTACTGGACCCGGAAACCGCACTCCGCACCACGGCCGA
>DAOWGA010000023.1 GCA_030637665.1 Lysobacterales bacterium
CTCTTGAAGGAAATATTGGGAATTTGCAGAACGTAGTCCGAGAAGCTCTGGATTCCCAGTTCTTCGATGGCCTGGGAAGTGAGCGCCACAATGCTGACCGGCACATCCTGCATACTTTGCACGCGTTTCTGCGCGGTTACCGTGATCTCTTCCAGCATGAGTTCATCGCTGCCTGCTTCCTGCGCCAGGGCAGGGGTGGCTATCAGAGTGGATGAAGCCGCCAGTATGGAAGCCTGGATCAGGCGCCTGTGTTGCTGTATGGCTTTGGCGAGAGGGGTGAGTTCCGGTTGGTGGCTATTTTGTTTTGTACTGCGTCTGTTATTCATGATCGATCCCCACGGTAGGATTGATGTTTTGAGCTTCTAAGACATACGGATGAATATTACTTATTTTTATACTCTTTATATGATTGTGTAATCATAGTGACAACATTTGTTTTTATTCGACAAAATTACAAGTATTTCGTAAAAATGACGATCTCTATTACATTAGCAGGTTCGTCTAAATTAGCCAAGTCACTGAATATTAGAATAATTTAATAAAAGAACTGGTGGCAAGCAAGCAAACGGCCTTCATATTCCAGCATCGCATCCTGTACGCGGCGGCCTAGCAATCCAGGGTGTTTTCCCGCTCCCACGGAGTGACTGATCTGCAGAATCGCTTCCATTCGTCCAGCTTCAGCTTGACGTAACTGTCCACAAATTCATCACCGAAAGCCGCCCGGGCAACGTCGCTGTTGTCGAACTGCCGTACGGCGTCCAGCATGTTTGCGGGCAGCTTGCGCGGGCGTTTGAGCTTGTGGCCCTCGGTGTACATGTCGATGTCAAGACGCTTGCCGGGATCGCGTTTGTTGGCGATGCCATCCAGGCCGGAAGCCAGCAATCCGGCCTGCATAAGATAGGGGTTGGCGGCGCCGTCCATCAGGCGTACTTCAAAGCGGCCGGGGTCGGGAATTCGAATCATGTGGGTACGGTTGTTGCCCGAATAAGTGATGGCATTCGGCGCCCAGGTGGCGCCGGAGGAAGTGACATCGGCGTCAACGCGTTTGTAGCTGTTCACAGATGGTATGTACAGCGCAGCCAGTGCGTCGGCGCTGTGCATCACACCGCCCAGGAATTTGTAGGCTAGTTTGGACAGACCCATTTCATCGGTCTTGTGTGCGAAACGATTTTTCTTGCCCGCCAGGTCCCATACCGATACATGCGCGTGGCAGCCGTTGCCGGTGAGGTGGGCGAACGGCTTGGGCATAAAGGTCGCGCGATAACCGTGGTTTTCCGCGATCGATTTGGCCATGAACTTGAAAAACACGTGCCTATCTGCGGTGAGCAGGCAATCGTCATAGTCCCAGTTCATTTCAAATTGCCCGTTGCCGTCTTCATGGTCATTCTGGTACGGGCTCCAGCCCAGCCCGAGCATGGCGTCACAGATTTCCTTGATGACCTCGTAGCGCCGCATCAGCGCGCCCTGGTCATAACAGGGCTTTTCCTGGGTGTCCCGCTCATCGGAAATAGCGCTGCCATCCTGGTTAAGAAGGAAAAATTCACACTCCACCCCTGATTTCATGCGACAGCCCCTGGCGGCTGCGGCCTCTATCTGGCGTTTCAGCGCGACCCGGGGCGAGGCCTCCACGGGCTTGCCATCCATCCACAGATCGGCTGCCAGCCAGCCCACTTGTGGTTTCCACGGGAGCTGAACCAGGCTATCCGGGTCGGGAATTGCGAACAGGTCCGGGTGGGCCGGCGTCATGTCGAGCCAGGCAGCGAAGCCCGCAAATCCGGCCCCCGTCTTCTGCATTTCACCGATCGCAGCCGCCGGCACCAACTTGGCGCGTAAATGACCCAGTAAATCAACAAAACTGATCAGGAAGTACTCGATGTTCTTCGCCTTGGCGGCGGCTGCGAGACTGGTGGTCATAGCGTTGCTCCTTCTCTTTTCAATAGTTCTTTTTAAATAGCGACGGCAATAAGTCTAATACTTTTTATCCAGATGTGAATTCCAGCAACCTTGTATACACCGGACACACAACACTTACTGTACCGGCCAGCATGTCGTTATAGCTTGTACGGCACATGATTTCGGTATTGGCGATCCCTCCCCCTGGTACGGACTGGTTCGGCCGCATGGCGGCCTCCTACAGGATCTGTCAGGCACCTGGAATCCAGTTGGTGCCGGCCAGTGGTATCCCGGCCATGGCAGCGGCTTCGATGGTCAGCGCCACCATGTCTTCCGGTTCGAGATTGAGTACGTGGCTCTTGCCGCAAGCCCGGGCCAGTGTCTGGACTTCCAGAGTCAGGGTTGTGAGGTAGTTACGCAACAAACGTGCTCCCATCTCGGGCATGAGCCTGGCTTCGAGCTCGGGATCCTGGGTGGTGATACCCACAGGGCAACGTCCGGTGTGGCAATGATGACAATAGCCTGGTTCGGTACCCAGGCTTTGATAGTCCTCGATGAATACAGGCTTGTTGCAACCCATGGCCACCATTGTGGCGCTTCCAATGGAGACAGCATCTGCGCCCATGGCCAGCGCTTTCGCTATATCCGCACCCGTGCGTATCCCGCCCGAGACGATCAGTTGCACTTTTCGGTGCATGCCTAATTCCCTGAGCGCATCGACCGCCATTCGCAAGGCCGGCAGCGTTGGAATGCCGACCTGTTCAATGAACACATCCTGTGTTGCCGCCGTTCCACCCTGCATGCCATCGAGCACGATCACGTCGGCGCCGGCCTTGACCGAAAGAGCGACGTCGTAAGACACCCGGGCCGCGCCGATCTTGATGTAAATCGGGATTTGCCAGTCGGTAATTTCCCGTAGTTCCTGGATCTTGATTTCCAGATCGTCGGGGCCGGTCCAGTCCGGGTGACGGCAAGCGCTGCGCTGATCGATCCCTTCCGGCAGGTCGCGCATTTCCGCTACCCGCTCAGTAATCTTTTGTCCGAGCAGCATCCCGCCACCGCCCGGTTTGGCCCCTTGTCCGACGACGACTTCCAGAGCGTCCGCACGCCTGAGATCATCAGGATTGAGCCCGTACCGGGATGGCAAGACCTGGTAAACCAGGGTCTTCGAAGACTGGCGCTCTTCCTCCGTCATGCCGCCATCGCCCGTTGTCGTGCTGGTCCCCATCTGGGTCGCTGCACGACCGATCGCTTCCTTCGCATGGGCGCCCAGCGCACCAAAGCTCATGCCCGCGATGGTAATGGGAATGTTCAGCTCGATGGGCTTTTTCGCGAAGCGGGTGCCCAGAGTGACATTGGTGGCACACTTTTCGCGGTAGCCTTCCAGAGGATAGCGGGACATGGAGGCGCCCAGGAACAACAGGTCATCAAAATTGGGCAGACTGCGCTTGGTGCCAAACCCCCTGATCTCATAGATGCCCTGGTCGGCAGCCCGATGTATTTCAGCGAGCACGTCGAGAGGAAATGTTGCTGATGGTCGAAGTGAATTTTGCTTGCTCATATCAGTTCCACGCGCCAGCCCAGCATTTGCATGAAGGGCTGCGCTCAGTAATCACTCGCATGATCGATATTGAAGTTGTAGAGCTTGCGGGCGGAGCCGTAGCGCCGGAAGTTGTCCGGGTTGGCATCCACGCCAGAAGCGGACAGCAGATCAGTCAGGCTTTGCCGGTGCTCCGCCGTCATTTCCTTCTCCACGCAGTCTGCACCCAGTTCACCGACTTCACCGGCGACATAAATGATGGCTTCATAGATCGAATCGCCCAGAAAATCACCGGCGTCACCGCACACAACCAGCCGGCCTGTCTGGGCCATGAACGCACTCATGTGCCCGACAGACCCGGCCACGACGATATCGGTTCCTTTCATGGAGATCCCGCAACGGGCACTGGCGTCACCTTCCACGATCAACAGGCCGCCGTGGCCTGAAGCACCTGCGCAGTGAGATACATTGCCCTTGACCCGCACTGTTCCGGACATCATGTTTTCTGCAACACCGGGTCCGGCGCTGCCACTTATCGTAATGCTCGCGTGCTTGTTCATGCCGGCACAGTAGTAACCAACGTGGCCCTCGATATCTACATCTACAGCTGCGTCCAGGCCGGCGGCTATACAGTGGCGGCCATCGGGATGCGAAACCAGCCACTTTCCCTCAGGAGAATCGTGCAGGCCCTGGTTCCGGGTGCGTACGGAGTCCTGCGCCAGATCGAAAATCTTCATCCTTTCCCCCAACTGTAAACCGTTGCCGGCGCCGGTTCCCAGACCGTTGCCTGTTCAACACCGGGTAACTGGGCGATGGCGCGAAACTCGGAAGCCATGGCAACCCAGTCATCGTTTTCAGCCATGACGGCGGGTTTGCAGGCAATGGGATCACGCAGCACGGCGAAGCCATCACGCGTACCGACTGCAAAGGTATAGAAGCCGTCCAGGTCACTGATTGCGCTGGTCAGCGCCTGTTCCAGCGTAGCGCCCTGGTGCAGCTGCCACATCAGGTATCCTGCGGCCACTTCGCTGTCGTTATCGGTCTGAAATTCAATCCCTTCGGCCTGCAGTTGCTCGCGCAGGCGGTTGTGATTGGACAGCGAACCATTATGAACCAGGCACAGGTCCAATCCGGTGGAAAACGGGTGTGAATGCTGGGTGGTAATCGCACTTTCAGTGGCCATGCGCGTGTGCCCCAGGGCGTGGCTGCCCTGAAAGTCCTGCAGCTTAAAACGCTTCACGAAGTCCCGCGGCGCCCCGGCTTCCTTGTAGATTTCAATTGTACTGCCGGCGCTCATGATACGCAGCTCGGGGCAATTCACAGCCAGCCAGGCCCTGAGTTGCCGCAGTGGGGTGGTGGTGGATACGACAGCGTGGCTGGCTCGAACCTCTGTTTCAAATTCTGCATTGAACTCCGCGACCAGCTGCAAACGTACCCGGTTCCAGTCAAAATCGTCTTCAGACGCATACAGGGACAGCTTGGTGCTGGACGGACCCACCGGGTTTCGATAGACGGCAACACCTGCGCTGTCGGGCCCGCGCTCACTCATCTGCACCAGCATTGAGCCCAGCATGGTGCCCAGATCCTTGCTCAGGTCTTTGTTTTTATAGTAGATTCCTACAATTCCACACATCTTGCCAAGGCCCGTTGATTGGCCTGACAGTGTACTCTGGAATAAACTGGTGGTAAAGTTTGTTTCTTCAGAGGAAACAATTTTCCTGGTCATGAGAAATCATCAAATCGCATCCGGGCAGGCCGATCCGGCGCATGTCCAACCCGCGGGTAATGAGCTGGAGCAAGCCATTGGCAACCAGGTAAAGCGCTATCGAATGCAACTCGGACTGACCGTTGCGGAACTGGCCGACCGTGCCGATTTGTCCTCCGGCATGCTGTCCAAAATCGAAAATGGCAACACATCCCCTTCACTCGCGACACTGCGTGCGCTTTCCATCGCGCTCAATGTGCCGGTAACGGCGCTGTTCCGGCAGTTCGAAGAGCAGCGGGATGCAACTTTCGTTCGCGCGGGGCAGGGTTTACCAATCGAGCGCCGGGGAACCCGCGCCGGCCATCAGTACCAGTTGCTCGGGCACAGCATACACAGCGAAGTTTCGGTTGAGCCTTACCTGATCACGCTCCGGGAAGATTCAGAGGTATTCCCGATTTTCCAGCATGGCGGAGTGGAGTTCATCTACATGCTGGAAGGTGTTGTCGAATATCGTCACGCGGGCGCCACCTATCGCTTGTCTCCGGGTGATTCCCTGTTTTTCGATGCGGATGCACCGCACGGGCCCGAGGAACTGGTGGAAGTGCCTGTTCGGTTCCTGTCGATAATCACGAATTCCAACGAATAGGTGGAGTAGGGGCTAACCCGCATATTATCGTCCGCCTTGGTGCAATATGCGTGGCCCGGTAGCGACTCCTTTGTCGATAGCGTTCCTCAGGGCTAACAGATATCAGCCAGCCAACAGTTGCCCCAGGCGGCCGGTGAGGATCGCCAGGTAATTACCCAGGGCATATCCAATCATTGCCATCAGAATGGATGCCGGTACCAGTGATTCACGGTGATGTGCGGCAACAATCGGAGCTGAAGCCGCGCCGCCAATATTGGCAGCCGAAGCAATTGCCAGCGTATGCACATCGACCCGGAATAACCAGGCGCCGAACAAAATAAAGATGCCATGGATCGCAATCCAGACATAGGCCATGAGCACGAATGCACCCATGGTCTCGAGGCTGGCGCTGCTCAGATCCATGGTGGCGCCGATACGAGCCACGTAAACGTAGATAATGGCCATTGCGATGGGGTGTGCGGCTGGCAATTTGCGGGCCGGTGTGGCCGAGGCAATCAGGGCCAGTGTTGTAATCAACAGGATCACCCAGGTGCTGGCGCTGATCACGGTGGCGCCGCCGATCATGACCGGGGGCAGCACTTCGGAAAGCTCCAGGGATATCCATGTGAAACTCAAGGCAATCAAGGCCAGGTACAACAAGGAAATCATGCTCGGAGTTTCATCCTTGTGGTTAAAGTCTGCTGCGGCCCGGTCCATCATTTCGATGCGATTGGCCGGCACCCGCATCCAGCGGTTGAATCGTGTGGCAAAAGCCTTGGAGCCGAGCAACAGGGGCAGCCAGATCAGGTAGACCATCTGGTCAGCCGCGGCGGCCATTGTCATATGTTCGCCGCTTCCTTCCAGCGCAGCATGAGCGGCCGTCATGTTGCCGGTTCCGCCGATCCAGCTTCCCGACAGGGTTCCAAAAGCCTTCCAGCTGTCTACCGGCAGCGGGAACTGGATCGGGAACCCCTCAGGCGTGGTGATGTACTGGCCGAGCGCATAAGCCACGAAGCCACCCAGTACGACACCGGCGCTGCCGATCAGCATCACGAAAACACCTTTACCCATGATGCGCACCGCACCCAGCACGTCTACATTGAGCAGCATCAAGCAGATAAAGACAGGCAGGCCATACATGCGCAGGAAATCATAAGCCGCACTTTCATATGGAATCAGTCCGGTATTGGACAACAGGACCGGTGTGGCATAGATGAAGATCAGAGGCGGGAGATAGTTGAATATTTTCCAATTGCTTTTCTTTTCCAGCCAGAACCAGAAACTGACTACGGCGACCAGGACCGCCATTACACCCACCGGTGTTGTTATCAGTGCATTATTCATTGTTTCTCCGTTCGCGCACACCGTCCAACAGGCTACAGGCTAATTCAAGCGCATCCAACAAGCGAGGCGTTGCGCGACTGATGTCGTCGGCCGGGAGCAGGAACAGTGCGCCCTGTTCCACAGCCCGCATTCCCGGCCATGCTCGCCAACCAGCCAGCGGATCATCTTCATTCTCCAGAAAAGGGGCAAACAGGGCATCCGGGTTGGCCACGATCACGGCCTCGTGGGCCAGGTGGAACGCCAGGCCGGGCTGGTCATGGAAAATGTTGTGGCCGCCGCACAGGCTTAGTCCCTTACTGATCAGATGTTCGCCGTTGATTGTGAACAGGGGTTTGACATCGACCTGGTAAAAAATATCAAGGGACGGCCTGGAGGCATATTCCCTGGAAAGGACCTCCAGGCGCCGGCGAAAATTCGCCGCTGCAGTGGCTGCTGCCGCCCGTGTCTCGCTGGCAGCGCCGATGGCTTCGATAACCGCGGCTATTTCGCCCGGCTCCCTGATTTCAATAGACCAGACTGGAATGCCGAGCGAGCTCAATTGACTGGTGGCCTGGCGTGGATTGCCGGTATCCCAGGCAATGACCAGGTCGGGTTTGAGTGATACCACGCGTTCTACATCAATCCGAAATGCATCCCCGATCCGCGGGACAGCGGCAGCCGCCTCGGGATATTCACTGTACTCAACCGTGGCGATCAGATGGCTGCCTGCGCCGGCTGCAAACACCAACTCAGCCAGGTGGGGTGAAAGCGTAATCAGCCGATTCGCAGGAGCCTTCAATGCAAGCACGGAGCCATCTGCCTGGGGCAGCGACAGCTCAGCGGCAGCTGTCGCCGAGCAGAACAGGAGTACGAAGCAATATCTGCTGAATCGCATCAATGAAAACGGCGCCGGGTATCGATTCGCGGTGAATCAGGCGATGACGCCGATCAACAGCAGCAATGCCAGTGCGGTCATCCATACGCCCAGGATGCGCCAGGCCAGGTCCATCGCTTGCTGCAGGCCGATCATGGGACCATCCAACTGGTCGGCGTAGCCGTCCTGCGCCGCGTGGCCGGTGAGTACAATGCTGCAGGCGCTGGCGAGTAAAAAGCCATTATCGCCTTCGAAGAGCCCGTGTCCCTGTTCATCGTGGTATTGCTTCCAGGCCACAAAAACCGAGTCAAAATCGGTTGCTATGGCCAGGGAAAGTGTCATCAGCTGTGCGGCCGGCCAGTCCATAATCTGCCGCAAGCGGATAAACAGCCCTTTCTGGCCATCTGTCAACGCGTAATCCCCGTTCACCAGCCAGTCGACCAGCCGGTATAGAAAAGCCCCGACGATGCCCAAAACCGCAAACCAGAAGATTATGCCAAACCAGCGCCGCAAGGCTTCCCGGAATACCGATTCCACCGCCTGGGCCCGGCAACTGTCATGGTCTTCAGGTACAGGGCCACGAAGAAACTTCCCGAGCGCCTCTTGCCTGGATTCCTCGTCTTCCGAGTCGATGATGGCGGCCACCTCGGTATCCAGGTCCTTCGGACCGTAGGTGTAGACCAGGACTACGATCGCCAGCAGGAACACCCCGGTTGAGCCCAGCGCGGCATCGAGCAGTTGGTTGATCAGCAAGAGCAGCAGGACAGGGATAGCAATAATAACCAGGAAACCCAGCACGTCCTGCCAGCCAGGGAGCTTTCCGAATGCATCGTTGCTGAAATTGATCCACGACGTGAGCCACTGGTTTTGCCGGAACCGCCCCAGTTCCCGCACAAAGTGGCAAAGTGCAAATGCGAGAAGAATCGCAATAATAGTCATTGGATGGCTTCCTTCCCCGTCTCCGGTTGCTGCGGTGCGGCCGGATTATATGGAGATAATTCTATCAGACTCCCGGCGGAGTTTTTTTGCTTTTCGGACCAGGTGCTCCAGGTCTTTTCCACACCGCCTGGAGTACCAGTCAGCAAGCAGGCGAAAAGCAATGGACACCGGCGGCGACAGGCGCACCGAGCCTTCAAGGACCGCCGCCTCCAGGCCGGGAACTGTAAACCAGCGCAACTCCTCCAGTTCTTCAGATGTTGCGCAGTCCCGGCTTTCCGCCTCGGCATAGAATCCACACATCGAAGAAGCGGGAAATGGCCACGGTTGTGAGGACACGTAGTGGATTTCCTTAAGCCTGATCCGGGCTTCCTCGTACACCTCCCTGACCACGGCATCTTCCAGGCTTTCACCTGGCTCGACGAATCCGGCAAGCGTTGAAAAATGTTTGGGCGGCCAGTTGGCATTTCGCCCCAGCAGACAGGCGTCGTCCTGGGTCACCAGCACGATGATGGCAGGGTCAATGCGGGGAAAGGATTGCCGTGCGCATTCCTCGTTGCCGCAAACCAGCTTGTGCCCGGAAGAATACAGCCGGTTGGGATGGCCGCAAGCGCCGCAAAAGCCGTGGCGGTGCTGCCAGTAATGCAAGGCCTTGGCATAGGCCAGTACACCGGCATGCTTGGCATCCATGTCAACCGATGCACGGCGCAGGTCGATGAATTGTGCTTCGGGATACAAGGCCAGGACTTTCTCGCGCTGGCTGTCATTGATGGAAACAGCAAAGAAATACCGCTTGCCGTCCGTGCCCAGCAGGGTGGGGGGCTGTATTGCGTCCGGGCGATCGAGTTCACCCGGCTTCAGGTAGACGGCGTATTGCCCCTCATCAGTTGAGGCCAACAGACTGCGGCTGCGCCAGAGTGGTACGAAACGTGCCGCCTCCGAGTTCTGCGCCGCCTCCACCCATTCCTCGTTATCGCGGTATTCAACCAGGCGGTCGAGACGAACCGATGTGAAGCGGTTACGGCGGGAGCGCGTGATCTGGTCAATACTGAGATCGACGGGTGTGATCTGCAGGCTCAAGGCTCAAGTTAAATCGAAAAAGACGAGCCACACCCACAGGTGGTGGATGCGTTGGGGTTACGAATTACAAATTGTGCACCCTGAAGACTTTCCGAGTAGTCCACTTCGGCGCCCATCAGGTACTGAATACTCAAGGGGTCGATCAGCAGGGTCACACCGTCATTATCGACCGCAATGTCATCTTCCGCCCGCTCTTCATCGAAGGAAAAGCCATACTGAAAACCCGAGCAGCCGCCGCCGCTGATGTAGACGCGCAATTTGAGCTCCGGGTTGCGTTCCTCCAGGATCAATTCCTGCACCTTGCGTGCAGCCGCGTTGGTGAACACAATACCGGGCATTGCGTTTCCACCAGTTGTTTCAATGTTGCTTGTCTGATCCATGGTATTTCACTTAAATCAATAACATTCGATAGACTCACTATGGTGCCTTTTCACCTGTAAATCAATCTTAGTTCGCAGAGGCATCCAGCAGATTTTGCCAGTCAAATGCCCGGCTCACCGGCTTGCGCTGGTCTTTCACATCGAGAGTTACCAGCAAGCGTGTCGGGCTGAAATGTTCCGGCAGGGTCAGATATCCTTCGAGCTGCTGAAAATACTTGAAACGAAAAGATGGCTCGGCTGGCGCGCCATCGGTGAGTTGGGACCAGTAAAGCGTCACAGGGCGGTGATCAAGCGTTCCTTCCACATCCAGCCTCAATTTGCCACTGATGATGGAAG
>DAOWGA010000137.1 GCA_030637665.1 Lysobacterales bacterium
AAGTTTCCACCTTCCGCCTGATGGCCACGCTGACCGTGGCGGGCGCCCTGGCAGGCCTGCTGATCGTGCTGGTCAATCAGCACACGAAACCCATTATTGATAAATACAAAGCCGAACAGCTGCAAAAAGCGGTCTACGAGGTGCTTCCGGGCACCGAACATTACGGGACGTATTATCTGGTCGACGACACGCTTTCCCTGACGCTTCCGGAAGGTGCAAAAGAGTCGGAGTACAAGCGGGTGTATATTGGCTACGATGCCGGCAGCCAGCTCAAAGGAGTCGCAGTTTCGCGGGGGGAGTCAGGGTTCCAGGATGTTGTTCAGTTGATTTTTGGTTTTGACCCGGCTACAAGAAAGCTTTTGGGCATGAAAGTGCTCGATAGCAAGGAAACTCCTGGTCTGGGTGACAAGATTTTCAAAGACCAGGCTTTCGTCGATCAGTTTTTTGCCGGTCCTGATACCCCGCTTGTCCCGGTCAAAGCAGGTGCAGGCAAAGGCCAGCCCGGTGAGATTGACACCATCACGGGGGCAACTATTTCTTCAAAGGTCGTGATCGATATCATTAACCACGGACTGGAAAAATGGGTGCCCGTGTTGGAGCAGGGTATTCCACAGGCGCCCGAGAGTTCAGGCAAATCAAACCTGGAGAAAGCGAACCCGGGGAATGAGGAGGCGACGCGGTGAGAAAAACAACACCGTCTCAGGATTTTATTCGCGGCATCTGGAATGAGAACCCGGTGCTGATCCAGATGCTCGGTCTGTGCCCGGCGCTTGCGGTTACCAACAGTGTGAAGAACGCCCTGGCCATGAGCGCGGCTACTTTTTTTGTGATTTGCTGCTCGAGTGTGCTCGTTTCAAGTTGCAAGCGTTTTATCCCCAATGAAGTTCGAATTTCGGCCTACATCCTGGTGATTGCCACCTTTGTGACCCTGGCTGACATGATTTTGCAGGCATATGCACCTATTCAGCACAAAGAACTGGGCGCTTTTATTGCCCTGATAGTGGTGAATTGCATGATTCTGGGCCGACAGGAAGCTTTTTCCGCCAAGAATAACGTATTCCGTTCCTTACTCGACGCGGTGGGAACGGGAATTGGTTTTACCATTGCGCTGGTCATGATGGGAGGCTTCCGTGAGATCCTGGGAACAGGCTCCTTCCTGGAGTACTCGTTATTTGGTCCAAACTTTGAACCGTGGGTCGTGATGGTTCTTCCGGCGGGCGGATTCCTGACGCTTGGTTTTATTCTGCTTGCAATGGGATATTTTGAACAACGCAAGAAAGCGGAGAAAACATCATGAGTGACCAAACACTCTTTTCGATTTTCTTCTCCGCCATGGTCGTGAACAACTTCACCCTGGCCATGTTCCTGGGTCTATGCCCCTTCATGGGTGTTTCTGCGCGAGTGGAAACGGCTCTGCGCATGGGCCTGGCCAATATTTTTGTCCTGGTGCTGACCTCACTGAGTGCATGGTTTCTCAATACTTTTATTCTGGAGTCGTTTCCTTTCCTGAGAATCATCTCCTTTATTATCGTGGTTGCCTCACTGGTGCAGATCGTGGAAATGGTGGTCAAGAAACTTTCACCAACCCTGTTCCGGCAGCTTGGAATTTATCTTCCATTGATGACAACGAACTGTGCCATTTTCGGACTGGCCATTTTTCAGACCAATCGGGGCTATGGTTTTCTCCAGGGAATTGTTTTTGCGATTGGCGCCGGGCTTGGCCTGACACTGGCTCTGGTGTTAATGGCTTCGATTCGTGAGTCGATCGAGTTTTCGGATGTACCGGGCCTGGCCAAGGGGACCGGGCTGGTATTGATTATTGCAGGGACTCTTTCCCTCGCGTTTATGGGCTTTGCGGGGATGTTATAGTGAGCTCATGGTTGTTACACGGCGCCCGGGAGTAATTTTATGGAAGACATCATCGCCCCGGTGATTTTTTTGATTGTGCTGTTTGTGGGTTTCGGACTTGCACATCGGCGCGGGCAGCGATCCCCCGGCTGTTCCGGTTGCACCACTTGTGCCGATAAATCCGAGTGCAGCAAAGAGGCTGAGGCCAGTCAACAATAAACCGGCCCCACTGTTCATGTCTTTGCTTCCCAGGTTTTCAGTAAGCGCCGTTGTTTGCCTGATCCTGCTGGCTGCGTGCCATCGGGACCAGGAGCACAGCGCCGAGTTATTTGTATTCGGCACGATCGTCGAGGTCAAACTCTGGGGCGCCTCTGATGAGCAGGCCAATCGTGCGTTCGCGGAATTACAACAAATGTTCCAGGGTATGCACCAGAACTGGCATGCCTGGGAGCCAGGCCGGCTGGTGGAGATCAACAATGCCTTCGCAGATGGGCGGCCTGTCGAAGCTGACCGGGGCATTGTTGAAATGATCCGGCGTTCACAATTGATCGAACAGAAATCGGACGGCCGCTTCAACCCGGCGATCGGCGCGCTGATCAGGCTGTGGGGCTTCCATACCTCTGACTATCCCATCATCGGCCCGCCTCCAGACAGCGCCGAGATCGATGAAATACTCATCCACAATCCTTCCAGCCGGGACATTCGCATCGACGGCCTGCAACTAAGGTCTGAAAACCCGTTTGTCCAGCTGGATTTTGGGGGCATAGCCAAGGGTTATGCCGTGGACCTGGCCATCAGGCATCTGCAGGATTTGGGCATCACCAACGCCATAGTGAACGCAGGGGGGGATCTGCGCGCCATGGGGCGCCATGGGGAACGGCCCTGGCGAGTGGCAGTCAGAAAACCGGGCGGCGGCATTCTCGGGGCCGTGGAAGTCCGTGGTGATGAAGCCCTGTTCACTTCCGGGAACTATGAGCGTTTCCGGCAGGACGAGCTGAAGCGTTACCCACACATCCTGGACCCGCGCAGCGGTTGGCCGGTAGAGGATGTGGCATCTGTCACGGTGATCACCACGGAGGGCATCGAGGCCGATGCGGCCGCAACCGCGCTGGTGGTAGCCGGCCTGGCCGGGTGGCCTGCAGTGGCCCGGGCGCTTGATCTGAATAAGGTGCTGGTGGTCGATGAATCCGGCAAGGTCTACCTGACGCCGGAAATGGAGCAAAGACTTCAGTTTTCCGGAGACGTGGAGCGAGAGATCGTTGAAGTTGGCGCAACGCGCTTCTGAAATACCGGTATGATGTCCCCTTGACGGTTACTGATAATGCATGGATCCATAGGCCATGCAGGGTGCAGATGAATTCCGGCTTCGACCGGGCCCGCGCAGGTGGCATCTGCTTTTTATAACGATTTGGTTTCGGCCTCCGGGCCTGATGCAAGCAATCATCAGGTCATAGGTGCGACACCGGGTTACAAACACTGGAGCACGCAAAGTGATGAGCAGAGACGAATGTACTCATGGCTAAGCGTTTTGAAATCTTCGCACCTGAATGTTTTCCCCTGGTTGAGCCCGGGGATTCATTGCCCCGCCTGATTCTCGACACACTGCAACAGGAACAGATCTCTCTTCAGCAGGGAGATGTGCTGGTGTTGGCCCAGAAAATCATTTCCAAGTCGGAGGACCGATACGTGGACCTTGCCAGCGTCCAGCCTACAACCGAGGCGGATCGGCTGGCGCTCAAATGCGACAAGGACCCCCGGTTGGTACAGCTGATCCTCAACGAGTCATCGGACGTTTTGCGATGCGTACCCGGTGTGATAATAGCCCGCCACCGGCTTGGCTTTGTGATGGCTAATGCCGGCATCGATCATTCAAACATCTCAGGCGCCGACGATGGGCAACGCGTGTTGCTGTTGCCTGAAAACCCGGATCGGAGTGCTGAACAGTTGCAACAACAACTGGAGCAGACGACGGGTCTTGATCTTGCAATTATTATCAATGACAGCTTCGGCCGCCCGTGGCGGCTGGGCACCACCGGCGTTTGCATCGGTTGCGCCGGTGTCGTTTCATTGCTTGATCGGCGTGGTGATACGGATCTGTTCGGCCAGGAACTGCTGGTGACCCAGGTGGCGGTTGGCGACGAGCTTGCCACTGCTGCATCTGTGCTGATGGGGCAAGCCGGCGAAGCTCGACCGCTGGTGGTCATACGCGGCACCAAATTCCCCCGTGAACCAGCACCAGCACACCATTTGCTGCGGCCTGCCAGTGAGGATCTTTTTCTGTGAACTGGCCGTCAGACAGCAAGGTTCTGGCGCTGTGCGGCGGTGTCGGGGG
>DAOWGA010000010.1 GCA_030637665.1 Lysobacterales bacterium
CGCGCTGGGTTGTTTACGATGCGTTCCGTTTCGGCATCGAATTACCCGAGGAAGCTGAAACAATTCACCAGGAGCGCGCCTACACGTCGCCGATCTGGTACACACCTTGAAATATTAAGAAAATTTGACCCGGCTCAATGCCGGGTTTTTTTATTCGCAGCAAATGTCTGCATGTGGCCGAGGCTAATGGAATAAAGACTGCGCCATTGTATTTCTGATCGTAAATATGGTTGATGACTGAAATCAGTGCTGGCCGGGGATGGGTGAAAACTCAGTAGCTGTACGACAACAGAAGTCGACTTATTGAGGTCCAGCCAGCCTGCTGCATATCGGTGGCCCAGGAAAAGGGAAAGACCATCACTAATAGATTATGCGTAAGCATGAAATTCTCCTTTGGGTCTATTGTGTTGAATGATATATGCATTAGCCATTACCCCTCACGCCCTGCCTTGCATTCCCCCCCCTCTATCCCCACTTTCCTCGTCATGCACTCAAAGGAGCCAGTCGTGGAACAATATCGCGGTACAACCATATGCTCAGTCCGGCGCGGAAATACAGTGGTGATGGGTGGTGACGGCCAGGTCACGCTGGGTAACACCATCATGAAAGCCAACGCCCGTAAGGTTCGCAGGCTCTACAAGGACAGCGTAATCGCCGGCTTCGCCGGCGCTACTGCTGACGCTTTCACGCTGTTCGAACGCTTTGAAGGCAAACTGGAGAAGCACTCCGGACAATTGGTGCGGGCCGCCGTTGAAATGGCCAAGGATTGGCGCACGGACCGCGCCCTGCGCAGGCTCGAAGCGCTGCTGGCGATCGCCGACAAAGACAACTCATTGCTTATTTCTGGCACGGGCGATGTGATCGAGCCGGAACACGGACTGATCGCTATCGGGTCCGGCGGGCCGTTCGCACAGGCTGCCGCCATGGCGCTGCTGAACAACACCGAACTGGATGCCGAAACCATCGCGCGGCAGGCGCTGGGTATTGCAGCGGACATCTGCATTTACACCAATTCCAATTTAACCATCGAAACCCTGGAGATCGATTCCTGATATGTCACAGATGACACCACGTGAAATTGCCCAGGAACTGGACAAGCACATTATCGGCCAGTCGGATGCCAAGCGCGCCGTGGCCATCGCCTTGCGCAACCGTTGGCGCCGGATGCAGGTGGATGAAGACCTGCGCGTCGAAATCACACCCAAGAACATCCTGATGATCGGGCCTACCGGCGTCGGCAAGACCGAGATCGCACGCCGCCTGGCGCATCTGGCCAATGCGCCGTTCATCAAGGTTGAAGCCACCAAGTTCACCGAGGTCGGCTATGTCGGCAAGGACGTGGAAGCCATCATTCGTGACCTGGTTGACTCCTCGGTCAAAATGACACGCGAACAGGCTATGATCCGGGTTCGCTCCCTGGCGGAAGATGCTGCGCACGACCGCATTCTCGACGTTCTTCTGCCAAAACCACAGAGCAATATCGGCTTTGCGAATGAACCACCGCCGGAACAGACCGACGACAGCAGGACGCGACAGAAGCTCCGCTACCAACTGGTACATGGCGAACTGGATGACCGGGAAATCGAATTCGATGTCTCGGCGCAAATTGGTGTTGAGATCATGACCCCCCCGGGCATGGAAGAAATGGCCAGCCAGTTACAGGGCATGTTCCAGAATATGGGCGGCGGCAAAACCCAAAAACGTAAAATGAAGATTCGGGAGGCCATGCCAATTCTGCTCGAAGACGAGGCCGCCAAGCTGGTCAATGAAGAAGAGATCAAACAACAGGCGCTGGAAAATGCCGAGCAAAACGGCATTGTTTTCATTGATGAGCTGGACAAGGTGGCCAAGCGCTCGGAATACGCCGGCGCGGACGTTTCCCGCGAGGGCGTGCAGCGGGACCTGCTGCCACTGGTCGAGGGCTGCACTGTTTCAACCCGCAACGGCGTGGTAAAAACAGACCACATGTTATTCATCGCCTCGGGCGCGTTCCACATGGCCAAACCTTCCGACCTGATACCCGAACTGCAGGGACGCTTGCCTATCCGGGTCGAACTACGGGCCCTGACTGTTGACGACTTCACCCGCATCCTCACCGAACCCCAGGCTTCGCTGACCGAACAGTACAGTGCATTGATGCAGACCGAAGGCGTTTCACTAAGCTTCACCGAAGACGGCGTGCGCCGCATCGCCGAAATCGCCTGGAAGGTGAACGAGTCGACCGAGAATATCGGCGCGAGGCGGCTGCATACCGTGCTGGAACGTCTTCTGGACACCATTTCCTACGAAGCGCCCGATCGCTCCGGAGACAGCATTGAAATCGACGCCACCTACGTCGACGAACACCTCGAAGAACTCTCCAGCAACGAAGACCTCAGTCGCTATATTCTGTAGTGGTACTGTGACCACTTCCTATGGGCATTTATGAAAAATACGTGATGCCGAAGCTCGTGCATTTTACTTGCGGGCTGAAGCCGACCATGAAGCAGCGGGAAAAAGTGGTGCCGCTGGCTGAAGGGCGGGTACTGGAGATTGGTATCGGTTCCGGGCTCAATATTCCCTTTTATGCAGCACACAGGATCAAGCATTTGTGGGGTTTGGACCCTTCTTCTGA
>DAOWGA010000341.1 GCA_030637665.1 Lysobacterales bacterium
AAGGGCTTCCAAAGGAACAGGTGTTAATCAACTAAGCTGCATATTGCACCAAGGCACGCGAAGCCCCCCAACGGGGGCTTTGGCCTGATTTATGAACTCCGGGCGCTACCCATACGCCGTCTTTGTCAAATTTCCTCAGGCAATGTGAAATAAGCCGCGGTGGAGCCAGGGTTTGCTTTGCTTTCCTTGATCTCCATGCGCGCAATGGAACGCAGATGCACTTCATCCGGCCCATCGGCGTAACGCAGGGTGCGCGCAGCTGTCCACATACCCGGCAGTGGTGTATCGGGGCTGATGCCCATCGCACCGAAGGTTTGCATGGCGCGGTCACATACCTCACCCAATAATTTGGGCACCAGGGCCTTGATCATGGAAATTTCCTTACGCGCCGCCCTGGCCCCCACTTCGTCGATCATCCAGGCAGCCTTGAGCACCAGCAAACGGGCCTGCTCGATTTCTATGCGGGATTTGGCGATCCAATCAGATACGGCGCCGTGTTGATACAGGAACTTGCCAAAAGTCTTGCGCTCCTGGGAACGTTCGGTCATAAACTCCAGGGCCAGTTCGGCAGCGCCGATGCAGCGCATGCAGTGGTGTATGCGCCCGGGTCCCAAACGCGCCTGCGCCAGAGCGAAACCACTGCCCTCCTCGCCCAGCAGGTTGCTGGCGGGAACCCGGACATTGCGGAAAACGATTTCGCAGTGCCCCTCAAGTGAGTGGTGGTTCATCACCGAAATATTGCGTATCACGTCGATGCCCGGCGTGTTGTCCGGTATCAAAATCATACTCTGCTGCCGGTGAACTTCCGCCTCCGGATCGGTCTTGCCCATCAGGATATAGAGCCGGCAATCGGGGCGGGCGGCGTTAGATATAAACCATTTGCGGCCATTGATCACGTAGTCGTCACCATCACGCTTGATCAGCGTTTGAATATTGGTCGCATCTGACGAAGCGACATCCGGTTCGGTCATCGCAAAAGCGGAGTGGAATTCGCCGTTGAGTAGCGGCGCTAACCATTGCTCGCGCTGCTCCGGCGTGGCGAACTGGTGCAGCAACTCCATGTTGCCGGTGTCCGGGGCATTGCAGTTAAACACCTCCGAGGACCAGGCGATCCGGCCCATAATCTCTGCCAGGGGTGCATATTCAAGGTTACTCAGGCGGGTGCCCGGCTCATCGTCTTTCAGATGCGGCAGAAACAGGTTCCACAGGCCCTCTTCTTTGGCCAGTTCCTTGAGATCCGCCATGAAAGATATGGGATACACACCAGCCTGCGCTTCCTCCTCATATTGTCGAATACGGGGTGTGATGTACTCATCAGTAAAGTTCTGTACACGCTGGCGTAACTCTTCGACCCTGGGAGTGTATGCAAAATCCATAATCGACCTCTCTTTGCTGTTGATCCGTTGGCTGCCACAGGCGGCTCCATAAGACACATTGTCGCTCATTGGAATTTAACTTGTCAGCACCATCTGCGATACTTCCATGACCTGAAACATAAGAAAACTTACAGAAAGCCAAAACGGCCCCGGCAGGAGAATTTGTGCTCGAAAAATTAGCAGCGCTTGGCCGGATCTCGCGTCAGCTTGATCCGCAACAAGGCACACGAAAATACATGCAAGATGAAGTTCGGGACTATACCGAGTCTTTCCTGACGGGTTTGCCTGCAAGCCGCACCTATGTCCAGGACAAGGGACGGCAAGGTTTTTCAAATGCACCCATCAATGACACCCCCACGGATATTAGCGAGCTGTTGGCCCATTTTCGCCAGGAGGTCGATACAACGGGAATCAATCCAGCCTCCGGAGGGCAATGTGGCTACATCCCGGGCGGCGGCTTGTATCCTTCTGCGCTGGGAGATTACCTGGCCGATATCACTAACCGTTACTCGGGTGTTTCATTCGCAGGCCCCGGTGCAGCCGAATTGGAGCTGACACTGGTGGATTGGATGTGCGAACTGGTTAATTACCCTGACACCGCTGCAGGCGATCTGACTTCCGGCGGCAGCATTGCAACGCTGTCAGCTCTCGTCACTGCCCGCGATGCACGCGGAATAGACGCCGGGGAGATTCCACGAGCTTGTGTCTATTTGAGCGGTCAGGCACACCACTGTATTGGCAAGGCCCTGCATGTTGCAGGCCTCCAGGATATCCACAAACGCATCGTGCCGATGGATGAACGTTATCGGATGAATGCCTCCGCGCTGAAGCAGATGATCGAGTCGGACCAGGAGCAGGGATTGAAGCCGTGGCTGGTCGTGGCTTCGGCCGGCACCACCGATACCGGTGCGATTGATCCCATCCCGGAAATTGCAGAGCTGGCCGATCAACAGGGATTGTGGTTTCACCTGGACGCGGCCTATGGTGGTTTTTTCCTTCTCTGCGAGGAAGGCCGCGAGCGGTTACACGGAGTTGAGCGAGCCGACTCGATCGTACTGGATCCACACAAGGGTTTGTGCCTGCCCTACGGCTCGGGCGCCGTATTGATAAAGGACGGAAAGCTGCTGGCCGAATCAAATCGCTACTATGCAGAATATATGCAGGACGCCAAGCAGGCAGATTATGATCCCGAAGCTGCAAGCTCGCCGGCAGATTTTTCCCTGGAGCTGTCGCGGCCATTCAGGGGCCCCAGGATGTGGTTTCCGCTCAAGTTATTCGGTTTGAAACCATTCCGGGCCTCGCTGGCGGAAAAGATCTGGCTGGCGCGCTACTTCCATCAGCAAATTTCTGCAATGGAAGGCTTCGAAGCGGGGCCATACCCGGATCTTTCCATAGTGACGTATCGATACCTGCCGCAGAATGCTGATGCCAATGATTTTAACAAGCGCTTGCTGGAGGCCGTACTCGAGGATGGTAAAATATTTATTTCGTCAACCACGATTGATGGAAAATATACGCTGAGGCTCGCCGTGCTCCATTTCCGTACCCACCTGGAGAATATCGACTACTTGCTGAACATCCTGAAAAACAAGGCCTTCGAATTGGACCGGGATCCCAGGGCTTCTTTAGAGAGATCGGGTCACTCGTAGCGCAGTGCATCGATCGGGTTCATCAGCGATGCCTTGCGCGCCGGGTAGAACCCAAAAAAGATACCAACGAAAGCCGCGGAAGCAATGGCAACGAAAATAATGGGGACGTTTACCAGGACCGGAATATTGCTCAAACGGCTGATCAGTGTCCCTGATCCCAGTCCGATGGCAACTCCGAAAAAACTGCCGATCAGGCAAAGGGTGACCGCCTCTACCAGGAACTGCATCAGGATATCTCCCCGCCGCGCACCCACAGCCAGGCGAATTCCAATTTCCCGGGTTCGTTCCGTGACCGAAACCAGCATGATATTCATAATACCGATTCCCCCGACGACCAGTGCAATGATCGCAGTGGCCGCCAATAACAAGCCGAGGGTGGCCGCACTCTCGTTCCGGGCGCGGATGAATTCAGAGTAATTGGCGACGTTGAAATCATCCTCTGCCCCCGGCGTGATCTTGCGCATCTCGCGGATGTATTCCTTGAGCTCCTGCTGCGCAAAAGCCATGTCAAATTCAGGGTCAATCGTGAGATAAATACGCTCGACCATGTTGGGGACCGAACGGTCTGCCTTGCCGCTGATGCGCATGCGTGCTGTTGAGATGGGAATGAAAATCACATCGTCGTGACTACGGCCAAAGCCGGACGCCCCCTTTTCCCGCAGCGTGCCAATCACGGTAAAGGGCACGTTTTTGATCCGGATACGCAGGCCAATCGGAGACTGCCCGTCAAAAATGTTTTCGATTATTTCCTGTCCCACGATTGCTACTTTACCCCCGGACCGGGTCTCGCGATCGGTGAAATTGCGTCCCTCCTCGATCACCCATTGGCGTACCGGGATATAAGCCGGGTGAATCCCGGTGATGCTGGTCGTCCAGTTACGGTTACCGAAAATCACCGGGGCGCTGGTTTCGACCCTTCCGGACATGTCATCTATGAAATCAAAGCGTTTTCTGAGCGCCGCCATGTCTTTTTCCGTGAATGGGGCCGCGGAACCGGCGCCGGATTTGCGCCCGCCCCACATTCTTGCTCCAGGCCGTATCGTCAGCATGTTGGTGCCCAGCGAATTGATGGCTTGCTCCACCGCTTGCCTGGAACCGCTGGAAACAGAAACCATGACAATGACCGAGGCGATGCCGATGATAATTCCAAGCATGGTAAGGAAGCTGCGCAGAGCATTCAGGCGTAGGGCAACCAGGGCAATATTGACTGTTTTCCAGAGTGTCTTCATGCCCCCGCCGAGTGCATGGTGAGAGAAATATCGTCGACGACCTCTCCGTCCCGGAAAATCAGCTTACGCCGGGTGACGTCTGCTACTTCCTTTTCATGGGTCACCACAATGATCGTAATCCCCGAGTCGTTCAGCTCCTGGAACAGGTCCAGCAGTTCCATCGAGGTGTGGGTATCCAGCGCACCGGTCGGCTCATCGGCCAGGATCACAGACGGGTTGTTGACCAGGGCGCGCGCAATGGCGACACGCTGTTGCTGGCCGCCGGAAAGTTGGGCTGGTTCATGATCCATGCGATCGGACAGCCCTACCCTTTCCAGACAGCGCATGGCCTGTTCATTCATGTCTCCCATTTTGTCATCTCGTGAATAAAACAAAGGAAGCTTCACATTCTCAAGCGCCGAGGTTCTGGGCAAGAGATTGAACTGTTGAAAAACGTAGCCGATCAGGCGGTTTCTGAAATCCGCCAGGGTATCCGATTCCTGTTCAACAAGGTTGAGCCCGTGGACAATGAGATCGCCACTGGTGGGCACGTCCAGAGCACCCACCAGGTTCATCAGCGTGGATTTCCCCGAACCGGACGGGCCCATCACCGCCACATATTCGCCTTCCGCGATATCCAGACTGACATGACTCAGGGCGTGAACGATTTCAGCGCCCATCCGGTAATCCTTGCAGACGTTCCGGAAGCTGATCAGGGATGTGTCCATCATGCCAGTGAAGATATCCGCTGTTGCTCTATCTGCCGACCGGGCGAATACGCTTCACCGCCCGGTCTCCTTCCGCCACAGACTGTCCAATGATCTGGGTGTGGGTTTCATCGCCAAGACCCAGGCGGACCAGAACCGGGGCCAGCATGCCATCGTCGCTTTGAATCCAGATTGTGCCGGAACGGGATTCTTCATCGCCTGGACCCGGCCTCGAGCCCTTCTGACTGGACCGGGCATCGAGTTTGGCCAGTTCTGAGCCGGCCGGGGGCTTGAAACGGAGGGCCTCATTGGATACCCGCAAAACATCCTCGCTCCTGCCGGTCACAATATCGACGATAGCTGTCATGCCCGGCAGCAACTTCATGTCGGGATTGCCGGCCGTGATGATCACGGTATAGGTCACCACGTTGTTCTCTTCGTTCGGCGCCAGTCTGACCTGGTCGACCTGCCCGAAAAAATCGAGCTCAGGATAGGCGTCGACCGTAAATGTGGCGGCATTGCCTGCCCTTACATTCCCGATATCGGCTTCATCCACGTTGGCTTCGATCTGGATTTCGGTCAGGTCCTGTGCGATATAAAAAAGTATCGGTGAGGACAGGCTGGCCGCCACGGTCTGCCCCTGGTCAATAGCCCTTTCAATTACGATGCCATCGATTGGTGAACGTATTTTTGTGCGCTCGAGATCGATTTCAGCGGACTCGAGTAAGGCCTGACGTTGCTGCAATGCGGCCAGAGCATTGTCCAGTTGCGCCCGTGCCATCGTCAGGTCCGCCGTGGCGGAATCGTAACTGGCAGTTGCGGTATCGAACTCCGAAGCAGACAAGGTTCCGGTTTTCGCCAGTGGTTCAGACCGCTCGTACTCCAGGCGAGCCTTGCGCAAGTTGGCTTCCGCCCGCTCGATATTAGCCCGCTGCACGGTCACATTGGCGGTAGCGACTTCCATCTCAGCCCGGTTCTGTAAAACCCGGGATGTGAATGATTGTGGATCGATCAGGGCAATGATTTGCCCTTTCTCGACCGGGGAATTGAAATCAGCGTAAAGTTCCGCGACCTGGCCGGAAAGTTGCGAGCCCACTTCAACAGTGATCAACGGGCGTACCGCACCGGAGGTTGCCACCGCCCGTTCGATATCCCCCCGGTCGATGGCGACGGTCTCGATTTGTGGTGTCTTTGAAGCGGAACCTTCATTCCCCCGGGTCAAATAGAACCCGGCAGTGACAAGCAGCGCTGCAAATAAAATGATCCAAAAGTTTCTTCGCGTTGTTTTCTTCATTGGTATCTGTTTTTTGGTTTTGCATATCGTTCAATGACTCTGGTCAATCTACGTCACCTACGGTGCGCTAGGATATGAGCCTGGAGGAAGAATCATGAGCAAAGTCACCCTGAAGATCAATGGCGAAAGTCACCTGCTGGATGTTCCGCCTGACATGCCCCTGCTATGGGCGCTCAGGGACACCTTAAACTTGGTCGGTACCAAGTATAGCTGCGGAATCGGTGTATGCGGCAGTTGTATTGTCCTCATCGATGGTGTGCCGACGCAGTCATGCGTCATGCCGGCCGCCGGCATGGCTGGTATGGAAATTACGACCATCGAGGGCCTGGCGCCCAATGGGGATCATCCGCTGCAAAAAGCATGGAATGACGTGGATGTCCCCCAATGCGGCTATTGCCAGGGCGGCCAGATTCTCACCGCCGCCGCATTGCTCAAACAGAATTCCAATCCCAGTGACAAGGACATTGACGAGGCCATGTACGGCAACCTCTGCCGCTGCGGCACCTACCCCAGAATTCGTAAGGCGATCAAGCTGGCTGCGCAATATGCAGCCAAAGCAGGAGTTGAGTCATGAAGGTCCTCGATCAAAAAACCGGAATGGATCGCCGCGCGTTCCTGAAAGTCTCAATGATGGCATCGGGCGCGCTGATGATAGGCGTTAATTGGGCCAGTGCAGCATTGGCCAACGAACTCGACGGAAGTACCTGGATACCCAACCTGTACGTTCGCATCGATCGCGACGGCAAGATCACTATCGTGAGCAAGAACCCGGAAGCGGGCCAGGGCGTGAAAACCGCTTTCCCGATGGTCGTCGCGGAGTGCCTGGAAGTTGACTGGCATGACGTAAACGTCGAACAGGCGCCGCTGGACGACCGCTACGGCCGCCAGGTCGTGGGCGGCAGCCGCGGGACACCTGACGGCTGGGATGACCTGCGCATAGCCGGTACCGGGGCACTTCACCTCCTGACCGCCGCTGCGGCCGGCAAGTGGGGCGTATCGGCAGCCGAATGCAGCGCCGCAAGTGGAACAATCGTGCACAAGCCATCCGGGAAGTCTGCCGCTTACCACACCCTGCTGGACATAGCGGCCAAACTGCCGGTTCCCGATGTCTCTGATCTGAAACTCAAGAGCCGCCCCGAAGATTTCAAACTACTGGGAACCTTCGTTCCCGGTGTAGACAATCCAAAGATCGTCACCGGCCAGCCTTTGTTCGGCTGTGATACGCGACTCAATGGGATGCTCTATGCGGTGTTTGAAAAATGCCCGTCTTTCGGTGGCAAAGTTCGCAGCGCCAATGTGGAGAAAATCAGAAAACTGCCGGGCGTCACACATGCCTTCGTGATTAAAGGTACTGAAAATCTCAATGGCCTCATGCCCGGTGTCGCGATCGTTGCGAAAAGCTGGTGGGAGGCCAACTCGGCCCGCAATCAATTGCAGGTAGACTGGGACAGCAGCCATGCGGATTCCACGGCGGATTTCAATGCCCGTGCGCAGGTCCTGAGCAAGGAGCAGGGTGAAACCCTTCGCGCGGACGGCAATGTCGAAAAAGCATTAGATTCCGCTGATAAGGTCATCCAATCCAGTTACTACTACCCCTTCGTTTCCCACGCCAACATGGAGCCTCAGAACTGCACGGCCCGGTACCACGAATCGGGGAGAATGGAGCTTTGGGCGCCTTCACAAAACCCGAAATCAGGGCGCAGCCTGGTATCCGGGACCCTGGGAATTCCCGAGGACAGAATTCATGTAAACCTGACCCGGATTGGTGGCGGGTTCGGCCGCCGCCTGAGGAATGACTTCATGGTGGAAGCTGCCTGGATCGCCCGTGAAGTGGGCCGCCCGGTACAGCTGCAATGGACCCGTGAAGATGACATGCGCCATGATTTCTATCGACCGGCAGCCTGGCACCACTTCCAGGCGGGGATCGATGGCAATGGCAGGATGACTGCATTCGACCATCACTTCATTACCTTCGGAAAAAATGGAGAAACCATCTCCGGCGCCGGCCTGTCGCCTGATCATTACCCGGCCGGACTGGTTCAGAATTTTCGCTTGAGGCAGTCTGTCATCGAAGCCAATGTACCCACCGGCCCGTGGCGGTCACCCGGGCATTCTGCCTATTGCTGGGCTTATCAGAGTTTCTTTGACGAGCTTGCACTGGCCGCAGGGCGTGATCAACTGGAATTCCGCCTGGACCTGCTTTCCAGGTCCTACGGCAAGCCACCGCTGAACCTGGAAAGAACCAGCGGTACGCTCAGAGTCGCTGCGGAAAAAGCCGGCTGGGGACGCAAGCTGGCCGCCAATCGCGGCCTGGGAATGGCGTTCCACTACGACCACGGCGGATTCGTCTCGCACGTGGCAGAAGTAGTCGCCAAGGGTTCAAAGATTCAGGTCGAAAAAGTCTGGTCCGGTATCGATATCGGCCCGGTCATCAACCTGAGCGGCGCCAGGAACCAGGTGGAAGGCTGCGTGGTCGATGCGCTCAGCACCGCCCAGCTGGAAATCACATTTGCCGATGGAGCCACCGAACAAAGCAATTTCTCAGATTACGAACTCCTCAGGATCGATCAGTCTCCTGAAATCGAATGTCATTTCATTCAGAGCGATTTTCCGCCGATGGGTCTGGGCGAACCGCCCATTGCACCGGCTACACCAGCCATTGCGAATGCGATCTTCGCGGCAACGGGCACGCGCATTCGGGAACTCCCGTTCAATCGATCCGGGATTTCGGTATAGCAGCTCAATTTCCGAAACGAAACTCGAATGTTGCGCCATAGACAGGGGCGGGATCATATTTGTGCTCGACAATGGCCTGTCCTGACTCGTCTTCCAGTTTTAATTTGCCGGCAAATTCCAAGCCTGCAAACACGGCAAGACGCACCGACCGGTTTGGCTCCCAGGCAGCGTTCAGCACCAGCGGGAAAGACTGGTCGCGGCCAACGCCTCCGGGAGCCTCGCCCTCGTCATCCAGCCGGAACTCATTTTCCTCGTAGCGTCCCGCCAGGCCCAAACTCCAGGCTTTACCAGCCTGGAAGGTCAGCGTCAGGCCCGGGCCTTGCGAAGCGGCCAAACCACGACCGGTGGAAAGATTCCAACGCTCGCTGATATTCCAGTCAATTATCAGAAAGGGGAAGAAGCGGGTACTGGATTCCAGTCTTGAAAAAACGCCGATACCCGGACCGATGGTGAGGTCTTTGTCGATGCGCCAGGCGGCGCCGGCAAACAAGCCCCAGGTGCGGCTGTCCCCGGAATCAGCACTCTTCTCGCCATTGAAGCGAATGGTAGGAATAAGAAACCCGATTCCCCTGTCGCCGAATGCAAAGCGCCCGGATATTGAGGCGCGAGTGTCCTCGATTTCCCCCCATGGGCCGGGGTCGGTAAATCCGGCGAAGTCCTCGAAGACATAGTCTGTGCGGCCACTCCCCACTGAAACGCCGATCGAGTTGCGGAAATCCCACATGTAATCCAGACCGGCAATGACAAACGTGCGATCGACGGAGAAAGCCCCTGTCTCATCCTTCAGGTCAGCGTCCGATTGAACGGCAATGCCACCCTCAAGGCGGAAATTCCACGGGCTGTTCCCGGCTTCCTGCGCCAGGACATGAGCAGCAGATGAGAGAAGTGCGCCCAAAAGGGCCAGACGAATGATCAAACTGCGCAATTTAGAATTCCTTTGACTGCTGGTGGTTAACACGGGAATGGATAGGCGTAGTCTATCGGCTTTTTTCGTAATGTCCTACATTAGCCGGTAATTTTCAGCCAGCCATTGCATCAAGGCGCCTCGGGTGCAAGCACCAGGAGACGCCCAGCTGATTTTCTGAAATAATTACATTGAGGAACAGCTCTCCTGGCAGGGAAATCCTGGATAATTACCAGAATAAAAATGATGCAAATCCCTTGAATATTTTTCAACGCATTCGCTTATCCATTTTTCCGGGTGACCGAACAGCGGCACATGAGCAAAATGGCCACCGGAACTATTTCCGGAGCTTTCTGCTGCATTTCAGACCCAGTGTCGTTCCGGAGCGCACTCTCCGCTTGTCCCTGACCTGGGGGCTGGGCGGCATGGCCGCCGTGCTGGTGTTTCTTCTCCTTGGCACAGGCTTGATGCTCAAATTCGCGTATGAGCCTTTTCCCGACCGGGCCTATGACTCCATTGTGTACCTGGAGAACCATATCCCATTCGGCCAACTGATCAGAAACATCCACCGATGGAGCGCCAATGGGCTTCTTCTGGTGGCATTCCTGCATTTTTTGCGAATCTTTTATACCGGTGCTTTTACAGGTCCCCGCCAATTCAACTGGATCATCGGCATCATGCTTTTCACCGCCGTTATTTTTTCCAACTTTACCGGCTACCTCCTGCCCTGGGATCAGCTGGCCTATTGGGCGATTACCATCAGCACCGCCATGCTGGAATACATACCCGGTGTGGGAACAGGGCTAAAGGAATGGGTGCTCGGGGGAGCGGAGCCGGGCCCAACGACCGTCATGAATTTCTATGCCATTCACACAGCCATTCTGCCGGCCATTTTGCTGTTCGTCCTGCCTTTCCACTTCTGGCGCATCCGCAAGGCAAACGGCCTGGTGATTCCCCGTTCGCCCACAGAAGATCCCGCTATACATGGCGCCGCGGCAGATGCCATGCCAAACCTGATCGTGCGTGAAGTGACGATGGCCCTGGTTCTGCTTGCTGTCATCCTGCTCATATCCATGTTTTTCAACGCACCGCTGGCCGACCAGGCAAACCCCGGCCTGAGCCCAAACCCCACCAAGGCACCCTGGTACTTTATGGGCATCCAGGAAATGCTCATGCA
>DAOWGA010000085.1 GCA_030637665.1 Lysobacterales bacterium
TGAAGGGGGCAATTGGACGCATTCGGTGCGTGCATGAAGACGCTACGCCAAAGAGAAAGGATTGAATCGGCGGCACTTTACCTGGCGTCGCCAACAGCGTGGTTAACGGAACCGCTGCCGGAATCCGGGGCTATCTCGGTGTAAACGCCGGCCAGGGACGGAAGCTAGCCGGAGACAGTAGTGGCGGACACTGCGATCAGGCGATCCACGTGGCCTGCCTGCTGCAGGCCCGCGTCGCTGAGCAGTAGTACGCGTCGTGCACCCATCGATTCGAACAGGGCAGGGATTCGAATGATCGACCCTGCTCCGCATTGAACATTGGTTCTCATCCAGTACTGGAAATAGCCGCTTGCTGACACTTTAGTTTCCTCTCTTCCCGTTGCTTGCTCCGATTCGCAGTTCAGGCTATTGCCTTGTGTACGATCGGGTATAGCATTTTCTGTTGGGGGCGACGCTGGAAGGCCGTGGAAATTACCTTGGTTTCAAGGTATGCCTCGAGCCCTGCGACACCCATCTCCCGGCCAATGCCACTCTCCTTGTATCCGCCGAAGGGTGCGTCGGTGCGCAGCATGTGCCAGTCGTTTATCCAGACGGATCCGGCCTGAATTCGCAAGGCAATTTGCTCGGCATTTACCAGATCCTGGCTCCAGACCCCGGCGGCCAGGCCATAGCTGCTGTCATTGGCCAGCGTGACGGCTTCTTCCACGGTTTCGAATGAAATGACGGACAGCACCGGTCCGAATATCTCCTCGCGGGCCACCTTCATATCGTTGCGAACGCCCGTAATTACAGTCGGTTCGATGAAAAAACCGTCCTCGCAACCCGGTACGTCGACTTTGTTGCCGCCACAGACAATCTCGGCGCCTTCTTCCCTTGCTGATGCGATATAGCCAAGAACTTTTTCGCCATGTTCGATGGAGGACATTGGCCCCATGGAAGTGGCCAGGTCCAGGGGATCCCCAATGACCAATTGTGCAGCAAGCTCGCGGATACGAGCCAGGAGCTGATCCTCTACGTCGCTGTGTACCAGTAGGCGGGTGCCTGATTCACAGGCCTGGCCCGAGTTCAGCATGATGCCGAACAGGACGCCGTGAGCCGTCAACTCGATGTCGGCATCGGGCATGACGATGGCGGCGCTCTTACCGCCCAGTTCCATGGTAAAGCGCTTCAGGGACTGTGCAGCATCGGCCATCAGTTGTTTGCCCACGCGAGTGGAACCGGTAAAAGATATCTTGTCGATACCGGGGTGCCGGCCGATCGCCGCGCCAACCTCCGCTCCGATGCCATTGACGACGTTTAATACACCGTCTGGCAACAGGTCCGCTATCAGTTCGGCACATCGCAGGGTGGAATTGGGGGTCAGTTCCGAAGGCTTGATGACCACGGTATTACCGGCTGCAATGGCCGGGATCACCTTGAGCATCATCAGGGCCAGCGGGAAGTTCCATGCGCTGATCAGCCCGCAGACACCGATCGGCTCCTTGATGATACGCGTGTGCGTTGGCTCCGGTAACGGTCTTGGAGGCAGGTTCTGAATGAACGGGTAGCCTTTTATCAATTCCGCCATCACCTGGCAGATATCGATAATGACCAGCAAGTCCAGTGAGCTGATTCGGCTGATCGTGCCGCCGGAACTGGAGACCTCCAGGAAAATCAGTTCCTCCGCGTTTTCCTGTATCCGCCCGGCGATGGCGTACAGCAGTTTCGCCCGATCCTGTGGCGATTGCCCGCGCCAGTTCGGGTCTTCGAAGGCAGAACGCGCGGCGCGTACGGCGCAATCCAGGTCATCACTGTTGCCGAGGGCCACCTCTGCAATGGCCTCCCCCGTGGCGGGGTTGATAACATTTGTGTAGCGGCCTTCCGAGGGCTGCACGATCTGACCGTTGATAAAGTGATCGAGCTTTGGAATTGACATGGGCAGCGTCTCCGTATCGTGAGAGTAAAATAATAGGCGCTGGACGCAAATCTTGGAATGACCGTTTGAACCAGAATACTTAACTTAATTGGCCGCCGGTAGCCTATTTCAACAATTCGCGGCTGATCAGTTCCTTCATGATTTCGGTGGTGCCGGCATAGATACGCTGGACACGTGCATCCACGTAGGCTCTGGAGATGCCGTACTCTTTCATATAGCCGTAACCGCCGTGCAGTTGCAGACAGGTATCCGCTACCCGGCCCTGCATCTCGGTGCAGGACATCTTGGCCATGCTGGCAGTAGCCGCATCCAGTTCGCCGCGCATTAACAGCCGCGCGCACTCCTCGATAAAGGAGCGGTGTATGCGTGCATCGGTCGCCGCTTCAGCCATCTTGAACCGGGTATTCTGCAATGTGGCGATCGGGGCACCGAAAGCCTTGCGCTCTTTGACGTAGGCTACAGTCTGCTCAATCATGCCCTCTGCCGCAGCGACGGCAGTCACCGACACCATCAGACGCTCACGTTGCAACTCGTTCATCAATATGGCAAAGCCCCGGTCCAGTTCGCCCAGAATGGCAGACATGGGCACTCTGACATCTTCGAAGAACAGTTCGGAAGTATCAGAGGGATGCAGGCCAATTTTTTCCAGATTACGTCCTCGCTGGAAACCCGGTGTGTCGGCGTCAACCAGGAACAAGGTGATCCCCCTGGAACCGGGCACATCCATAGTGGTACGTGCCACCACCGCTACAACATCGCAGTGTTGGCCATTAGTAATGAAGGTCTTGGAGCCGTTGATCAGGTAGTCATTTCCGTCGCGTCTAGCGGTAGTGCGGATGCCTTGCAGGTCACTGCCGGCTCCCGGTTCCGTCATGGCCACCGCTCCGACGCACTCGCCGGTCACCATGTTTGGCAGGTACCGCTGCTTCTGCTCTTCCGTACCATGGTGGAGAATATAGGGGCAGACAACATCGGAATGAACAGCCACACTGCCGCCAATTCCAGCGAAGTTGGCCCGAAAAGTCTCTTCCATGATGACCATGGAAAACAGGAAGTTGGCGCCTATACCACCGTACTCCTCGGGAATATCCACCGCCAGGAGGCCCTGATCACCCATTCTGTTCCACAGTTCCCGGGGAATGATCTCGTCTTTCTCCCACTGTACGTAATGAGGTTCGATTTCGGTTTCAACAAAACGGCAAACGTTCTGCCGAAACAACTCCAGTTCTTCCTTCAACTCATCGCTGTACATGATTGCTCCTCCCACTCAATCGGGCTTAGATCGCTACCACAGCTTCACCAACCAGGGTCCGCTCACCATTGGCTTTGACGGCCTGGATTTCACAGCTGGCCAGTTTCTCCCCGTCTTTTTCGACCAATTCCACTACTTTACCGGAGCAGGTAATCACGTCCTGCAAATGGGTAATAGCGGCAAACCTGGTGCTAAAACGGCGTAGCCTGGATTGTGGTTGCCAGTTAGTCAGCATCCGGCCGAGATAGGCCATGGACAACATGCCGTGGGCGAAGACATCAGGCATGCCGGAGTTCCTGGCAAAATCGGAATCGATATGAATAGGATTATGATCACCGGACGCACCCGCATAAAGAGCCAGTGTATAACGGCTGATTGGTGCCAGTTCCAGTCTCGGAATTTCAGTTCCCACCTGAATATCAGTCATGGTCATTTCTCCTGGAGATTTCGGTAAACCAGCGTTTGCCGGGCTTTTGCTTGCAACTCACCATCCTGGTTTGTGTAGCTGTTTTCACAGACGACAAATTCCAGAGCGCCACCTTTCTTGTCGAACATGTCCACGATTTTGGATGTCACGGTGATCGTGTCACCAGCACAAATGTCACCGAAGTATTCAAACTCCTGGGATCCATGGAGGATACGGCCGATATCCATATCGAGCAGTTTCAATACGGGCGGCATGTCCGGGCCACCCAAATCCAGCGCCATGAGAAAAGTGGGCGGAGCCGGAATATCGCTGTAACCGACTTTCCTGGCAGCACTCTGTTCGGCGTAAATAGAGTTGATTTCGCCAATGGCCTTGGCGAAAAAACGCAGCCGCCCGCGCTCGACTTCGACAGTAAAGGGATCGAACTCGTGGCCAATCTTGTTTCGATCCAGCACTACAGACTCCTGTACATTGTTACAACGGCGGCGCCACCCAGGCCGAGATTGTGCTGCAGACCAATTCTGGCACCTGCAACCTGGCGTTGCTCAGCCTCGCCGCGCAGTTGCGTCACCAATTCAAAACACTGGGCCAGACCTGTGGCGCCAATGGGATGCCCCTTGGACATCAGGCCACCGGAGGGGTTGACGACAAACTTGCCACCGTAGGTGTTGTCGCCATCGGCCACCAACTTGCTGGCTTCGCCCGCTGGACACAGACCGATACCTTCATAGGTGATCACCTCGTTGATGGTGAAGCAGTCGTGCAACTCGACAACGTCAATATCTTCAGCGCCAAGACCCGCCTGCTCGTAGACGGTGTCGGCGGCGCGGCGGGTCATATCAGCGCCAACCAGGTTGATGGGATTTTCCCAACTGGCGGCGGTATCGGTGGCCATGGACTGGCCGGCGATTTCCACACCCCGCCCGATGCCATGACGCCTGGCGAATGCGTCACTGCAGATGATCGCGGCGCCTGCACCACAGGTGGGCGGGCAGCACATCAGGCGGGTCAGGTAATCCATATACATAACCGGTGCTTCCGTCGCCGCTTCTTCAGTGAGCGGCGTGTTAAACAGGGCATAGGGGTTCATCACCGCGTGGCTGCGGGTCTTCACCGCCACCTTGGCGAACAGGTCGGCAGTTGCACCATACTTCTCCATATAGTGACTGCCGGCGGCGCCAAAACAGCGTAGGGCCAGCGGCGCTTGCGGATATTCCATGTCGTCCAGCACCTTGAGGAAATTATCAAAGGGGGACTCCCGGTCATCCCACATCGAACCCAGTGCGCCCGGTTGCATCTCTTCAAAGCCGAAGGCCAGGGCGCATTCTACCGCCCCACTCTCCACCGCTTGACGGGCCAGGAAGATAGCGGTAGAACCGGAGGAACAGTTGTTGTTGACGTTGACCACCGGAATACCTGTCATATAGGCATCGTAGAGCGCATATTGGGCGCAGGTAGAATCACCGTAGATGTAACTGCCGTAGGCCTGTTCAATCAGTGTGTGATCGATACCGGCATCGGCTACGGCGCCCCGGATGGCCCTGGATGCCATCACTCGATAGGGTTCCTGTTTTCCCGGCTTGGAGAATTTCACCAAATCCACGCCGGCGACTATAGGCTTGATCATAACGCTCTCCTCTATTGGGGCATTTCGATGCCGAGGTTACTGAATACCGGTCCAAAGGTGTCCTGGATACCCGCGGGATGGCTTGATTCCGCAAAGTCACACACTTGGTCCCAGGCTTTCTCGATGGTCTGTGCGGTCAGTTCACTCTTGGGGTCGAAGAATGCACCCCGAGTTCGTTCCCAGCGCAATTTCGAAATCCAGCCTGCACCGGCCTCATACAGGCCGCCGGTCTCTTCGCTCTGTTCTGAGCAAAGTTTCACCACCAGCGGTGTGACAAATTCGGGCTTGAGCGCCTCGATCACTTCCTTCGGCAAAATGGATTCCAATAGCCGCGATCCCGCTACTGGCGCAATGGTGTTGACTTTGATCCCCTTGCGCGCCCCTTCCAGAGCCAGGGTTTGGCTTAAACCGTGGATGCCCAGCTTGGCAAATGAGTAGTTGGCCTGGCCGAAGTTTCCATAAATACCGGCAGCCGAAGCGGTGTTCACGATGCGACCATACTCCTGCTCCAGCATATGGGGCCAAGCAGCCTTGGTGACTTTGTAAGTACCCAGTGCATGCACGCGATAGATCAGGTCCCAGTCGACATCGGTCATTTTTGCGAAAGAGACGTCGCGCAATATTCCCGCGTTATTGACCACCACGTCAATCCGGTCGAAGTTATCGATCGCGATCTGGATTATCCGGTCACCGTCTTCAACAGAGTCGTAGCTGGCAACAGCTTCGCCGCCGAAGGACTGGATTTCCGCTACTACTCCGTCCGCGGCTTCACTGCTCTTTCCTGCACCGTGAGCGCTACCACCCAGGTCATTGACCACCACGCGGGCGCCGCGCCGTGCGAACTCCAACGCGTGTGAGCGGCCGAGGCCAGCGCCAGCGCCGGTCACAACCACAACCCGTTCATCAAATCTCATGGTATTACTCATCTCCGTAATCCTGTGTGCCAAATCGATGGCTTAACTATGCACCCAGAATGTTGCGGAGAAAATGTCCGGATAGCTCTAATACCTTAACCAAAATTATTAGCGGATTATCCCAGCACGCCGGATGCCGCCAGTCGCTCAATATCTGTTTCACTCATGCCCAAACCGGCGAGCACTTCACCACTGTGTGCCCCCAGCTGTACACCGCTGAAGTGATAACGGGCCCGGGATGCAGAGAACTTGATGGGACTGGCGATTTGTCGCTGTGAGCCGCAAGCGGGCGTCGGGACTTCGGTGATCATGCCCCGGGCTACAAGTTGTTCGTTTTCAGTAGCTTCGGCAAAGCTCAGGACCGGCTCGACACA
>DAOWGA010000025.1 GCA_030637665.1 Lysobacterales bacterium
CAGCATAGGCAATCTGCAGGATCTTGTGGAGGAAGATTACGTCGGCTGGGGTACCGTGATTGCGCTCGACTATGAAAATACCGACGAGGTACAGGGCTTTATAGACAAGACTGGCGTAGCTCTCCCGGTTCTGATGGGGAACGCACAAACAGCTTCCGATTGGGGTGTTCGGGCTTTTCCCACCTATTACGTGATCGATGCCGAAGGACGGATCAGCAGCCGCTCTGTGGGTTATTCAACCGGCCTCGGGATGATGATCCGCAACTGGATGGCCCGGTAGGAGGCCGCCATGCGGCCGCCAGGCTTATTTAGCGCTATGGCTCGCCCCTACAACAAGGCTTCGGCGTGGTGCCGAAGATGGTCTTCGATGAACGTGGAGATGAAGAAATAGCTGTGGTCGTAGCCTTCCTGCATGCGCAGCTCGAGCGGATAGTGGTTGGCGATGCATGCCTGTTCCAGGGTACCGGGTTTTAGCTGGTCGGACAGGAAGTCGTCTTCAGTGCCCTGGTCTATCAACAGGGGCAGCTTTTCCTCGGCATCCACAATGAGCAGGGCAGCGTCGTATGGTTTCCAGTTGTTGCGATCCTCACCCAGGTACCCGGAGAGGGCTTTCTGGCCCCAGGCACAATCCGAGGGGTGGCAAATGGGGGAGAAGGCAGAGACCGACAGGTATTTGCCGGGGTTCCTGAGATAACACACCAGCGCGCCGTGACCGCCCATTGAATGGCCACTAATGCCGCATCTGCCGTTGACCGGGAAGTGCTCATTGACCAGGCCGGGTAGTTCCCTGGTGACGTAGTCGTACATTTTGTAATTTGCCGACCACGGTTCCTCGGTGGCATCCACGTAGAAACCGGCGCCGGAACCGAAGTCGTAGCTGTCGTGTTCGCCGGCAAAGTCGGTACCGCGTGGGCTGGTATCCGGGCAGACGATGGCAATGCCGAGTTCAGCCGCCACGCGCTGGGCGCCGGCCTTTTGCATGAAATTTTCATCCGTGCAGGTCAGGCCGGACAACCAGTAAAGTACGGGAACGGACTTTTCTTTCGCCTGCGGCGGCAGGTAGATTGCGAAAATCATATCGCAGTCACAGGCTTGCGAACGGTGCTTGATTCGCAGCAGTTCGCCGCCGAAAGAGGCGGTAGTGGATATGGTTTCCATGTTCCTCGCAGCGATCAGAATATGATAACAGAGCGGATGCTTTTGCCTTCATGCATCAGGTCGAACGCCGTGTTGATATCTTCCAGCCCCATGGTGTGCGTGACCATGTCGTCGAGGTTGATTTCACCACCCATGTACTTTTCAACGTAAGCGGGCAATTCGCTACGGCCACGAACACCACCGAACGCGGTTCCCCGCCAGACTCGACCGGTGACCAATTGAAAGGGCCGTGTGCTGATTTCCTGGCCTGCGCCCGCCACGCCGATGATCACGGATTCACCCCAGCCCTTGTGGCAACACTCCAGAGCGGAACGCATCAAATCTACGTTTCCAACACATTCAAAGGAATAATCTGCGCCCCCATCCGTGAGTTCCACGATCACGTCCTGGATTGGCTGGTCATAGTTTTTTGGATTAACAAAATCGCTTGCACCGAGCATGCGCGCCATTTCGAATTTGTCTTCGTTGATGTCAACGCAAACGATACGACCTGCCCTGGCCATGACAGCGCCTTGAATCACACTGAGACCGATACCTCCCAGGCCGAAAATTACAACCGTGGAACCGGGCTCGACCCTGGCTGTATTCAGCACTGCACCAATGCCGGTTGTAATGCCACAACCGAGCAAGCAGACCTTGTCCAATGGCGCTTCCTTGCTGATCTTCGCAATCGCGATTTCAGGCAACACGCTGTATTCGGAGAAAGTCGACGTGCCCATGTAGTGGTAAATGGTCTGGCCATTCTTTGAGAAACGGCTGGAGCCGTCCGGCATCAGCCCCTGCCCCTGAGTGGCGCGAATGGCCTGGCACAGATTGGTCTTTCCAGACTTGCAATAACTGCATTCGCCGCATTCCGGCGTGTACAGGGGAATCACATGGTCACCCGGCTGAACGCTGGTGACGCCCGCACCGACTTCTTCCACAATAGCGCCGCCTTCGTGGCCGAGAACCGAAGGAAAAATGCCTTCCGGGTCTTCCCCGCTCAATGTAAACGCATCGGTGTGACATACACCGGTGGCAACTACGCGCACCAGGACCTCACCTTCTTTGGGGCCTTGCACATCGATTTCTTCAATTTCCAGTGGCTTGCCTGCTTCCCAGGCGACTGCGGCTCTCGATTTCATTAATTTCCTCCCCGCTAACGATGGATGTGAGCGATGTATCTATTCAATTCCAGCTTCGATTTTTCTGGGAATGCGCTCAGCTATGAGCGATTTCCCTGTCTGTAAACAAGTAGTCCCTGAGCTCCTTGTCGAAAGCCGGGTCCTGGCGCCGGATCCACTCCAGCACCATGGCCGCGTGCTCCTTTTCCTCATCGCGGTTATGGGCCAGGATGGCGGCCAGTTGTGGGTCCGTGCAGGCGTCAACGCGCTGGTTGTACCAGTCAACCGCTTCCAGTTCTTCCATCAAAGAGGTAATGGCGCGATGCATGTCGCGGGTTGCCTCTGTCAATTCCTCAATGGGTTCGTGGTATCCCTCGTTTGCCATGATATCTCCCTCCAATTAGTCCTTCAAAAAATCAGCCAGCGGATTCTGATGGTGCAGATGCACATCCGATTGTGGATAGGGAATGCTGCACCCAGCCGCTTCCAGTTCGGCTTTGGCCTGCTCGAGGACATCTCCCCACACCGTCCAGTAATCTTCGGTTTTAGCCCAGGGCCGTACGGCGAAATCAACGCTGCTGTCACCCAGGTTAAGCACGAATATATTGAATGCAGGTTCCTCAAGAACCTTGGGGTGACTGGTGCAAACACGGGTGAGTACTTCGCGGGCCACCTTCAGGTCGTCGTCATAGCCGACACCGAAAACCATGTCGACCCGTCGCTTGTCCTTGGCCGTGTAGTTGGTGATGGTGCCCGCAGCGACCTGGCCGTTGGGGATGGTGATCTGCTTGTTGTCGGATGTGGTGAGAATGGTGCTGAAAATACGTACTTCATCCACTTTCCCCGAAATGCCCGCCACTTCTACAAAATCGCCTTTGCTGAAGGGGCGGAACATCACCAGCATCACACCGGAGGCAAAATTGCCCAGCGAGTCTTTCAGCGCCAGGCCGATAGCGAGGCCGGCGGCGCCAACCACCGCAAGCAACGATGTAATCGGAAGACCCAGTGTATCGAGGGCGGCCAGGATGACGGCAATGAGCAGAATCGCATAGACGATATTGCATAAAAAGTTGACCAGCGTTGGGTCCGCATCGCGAACTTCCATCAGCTTTCTGGCGAAATTAGAAAGTCGTTTGGCTATCCATTTACCGATGATATATATGACCAGCGCCAGGACAATCTTGACGACCCAGTCGGTCAGCATGGGAACCAGGTCAGCGCTGGCAAAAAATTCCTTGAAGGCATCCATGAAGTTCTCCTACCTCAGATTTTGATTAAACTTGTTACGTCTATGCGATGTCGTCACCTGGCTCCAGGGAAAGTTCCATATTGTCTGCCGTCCGGGCTACGTGCTTGATCGTATAGTCCAGTTCCTCGTCACCGAGGAAGGCATAGGGCAGGTTTTCGCACATCTTGATGTATGGCACACCACCAAGGTCTCCAACTGCCAGGTAGCCCACTCGCTGCATCAGGTTGATACGAAGGCACTTTTCAGCCGCCAGGTCGAATAATGGGACAACAGGCGTTTCCACCCGCAATACCCGGCGCCCATCATTGGCTTTCAGTTCGGCAAGGAAAATACTCTGGCGGCGGTCACCACCTTCGATGGGGTACTCAAAACTGATAATGAATGGCTCGTCGGTGGTGAGCTCATGCTGGCCCATGATGTGGTGACGTACTTCTGAAAAGGTTTCCAATCCTCTCTCCTCTCGTTCTGTCTGGTTCTATTTAGGCGCCAGTCTGGTAGCGCCGTCAAGGCGAATGGTCGTACCGTTCAGATACGTGCTTTCAATAATGTTGCCGGCAATAACCGCAAACTCGTCAGCCCGGCCCAGGCGCGAAGGGAAGGGTATGGAGGCAGCCAGGGCTTCCTGAATGTGTTCCGGCATGCCGTCCACCATGGGTGTCCAGAAGATGCCCGGGGCGATGGTCATCACGCGGATGCCAAAGCGGGATAATTCACGGGCCATTGGCAGTGTCATGCCGACCAGGCCACCCTTGGAAGCACTGTAAGCCGCCTGTCCGATCTGGCCTTCATAGGCGGCAACCGAAGAGGTATTGATGATCACGCCACGTTCGCCATCCTCGCCCGGTTCGTTGTTTTGCATCACATTGGCCGCTGCCTTGGCGACGTTGAAGCTGCCGACAAGATTGACATTAATGGTATTTGCAAAAAAAGATAAGGGCATCGGGGCTTCCCGGCCCAATACGCGTCCGGCGCCGATAATGCCGGCGCAATTCATGGCCACGTTCAGCCCACCGTTAGCCTCGGCGGCCTTTTCCACGGATGCAATGACGCCATCTTCAGACGTTACGTCAGTGCGGATATAACGTGTGTTCAGTTCGGCCTCGGCGGCTGCGCCAGCTTCGTCATTGATGTCCAGCAGCGTGGCCTTGCCGCCGTTTGCGATGATGTGGCGGGCGACTGCGAGTCCGAGTCCGGATACACCGCCGGTGACCAGCGCTTTTACCTGGTTCAATTGCATGCGTGTTGCTCCTTTCGATTGTATAAGTGATTTATGTTCAGCTTACCTATGTACTGGCGACAAGGCTAAACTTCAATAGCGACGGCAACCGCTTCACCACCTCCCAGGCACAGCGAAGCAACACCGCGTTTCAGACCGCGACGGCGCAATGCGTGGATTAGTGTGACCAGGATGCGTGCGCCCGAGGCGCCCACCGGGTGGCCCAATGCGCAGGCGCCGCCATTCACATTGACCTTGTCATGGTCGAGCTTGTTGTCCGCTATTGCCGCCATCGTCACCGAGGCAAATGCTTCATTGATCTCGAACAGATCGACCTCATCGAGTGTCCAGCCTGCTTTTTCGACCACCTTTGCCACGGCAATCGAAGGCGCGGTTGTGAACCATTCCGGTTCATGGGAATGCGTGGCGTGGGCGACGATGCGGGCCAATGGTTCGATGCCTCGGCTTGCAGCCTCGTCGGCAGTCATCAGAACGGTGGCCGCCGCACCATCGGAAATTTTCGATGAATTTGCCGCAGTGACCGTACCGCCTTTTTTGAATGCGGGCCGCAGGCCGGGGATTTTCTCGATGTTGCAGCGCGGCGGCTCTTCATCCTGATCAAAAACACTCTCGCCACGGCGGCTGCTCACGGTCACGGGCGTAATCTCATCGGAAAAAGATCCATCTCCCATCGCACGCTGGGAACGCTTGATAGAAACAATGGCGAATGCATCCTGCTCTTCACGAGAGAACTCATATTTGTCGGCACACATTTCACCGAACACACCCATCATCTGTTTGTCAAACGGACTCTGCAGCGCATCCCAGAACATGTGGTCCAGGATTTCCTGGTGACCCATGCGCATTCCCCCCCTCGCCTTGGGTAGCATGTAAGGTGCGTTGGTCATGGACTCCATGCCGCCGGCGACGACAATCTCCGAACTGCCGGCCTTAATGGCGTCATGCCCCAGCATCACAGATTTGAGGCCAGAACCACAGACCTTGTTCACCGTGGTACAGCCGACCGATACGGGGATGCCCGCTTTGAGCGAAGCCTGGCGCGCCGGCGCCTGGCCAAGCCCGGCCGGCAGGACGCAACCCATAATTACTTCGCTGACATCTGTACCTGCGATATCTGCGTGGTCAACGGCCGCCCTGATGGCGGCCGCGCCAAGATCAACGCTGCTGAGGGCGCTAAACTGCCCCTGGAAAGATCCGATGGGCGTCCGCATGGCGCCAACGAGTAAAATTTCAGTCCTTACGGATTCCTTGGGGTTTCTGATTGAACATGATACGTCAGTGGGCAGCGTTACGTTCCCTGCCCGGGAAGCGGTGCGGTTTACCCAGGTGCGGTATTTTCAGCTTGCCGAGCGTTTCTATGCGCTCTTCCGCCATGCGGTCTGCTGCTTGCCAGCTCGGAATGCCATCGCGCTCCGCAATTTTGAATATCCGGCCGACGTTGTAGTAAATAGTCCGCATCATACGCAGTGCGCGTTCGTGGTTCCAGCCTTCGAATTCTATCGAAACATTCATCAGGCCACCCGCATTCACTGCATAATCCGGTGCGTAAAGGATGCCGCGTCTCTCAAGCTCGTTTCCTGCCTCGTTATTCGCCAACTGGTTGTTGGCAGGGCCGGCCACGATCTTGAACTTGAAACGGGGAATTGTGTCTTCATTCACTATTGCGCCCAGCGCGCAAGGTGCAAAGACATCTGCGTCAACGTCGTAGATCTCTTCCTGGCCAACGGCTTCGGCACCCAGTTCAACCGCATCATCGATAGTGTCCTGGTTGATGTCGGTGACAAATACCTTGGCGCCTTCCTTGATCAGCTGCCTGACCAGGTGCAGACCTACATGGCCGGTGCCCTGGACTGCAAAACTATAACGCGAGAGGTCTTCGTCACCGAATTTCTTCTGCAGCGCCGCCTTCATGCCCTGGATCGAACCATAGGCCGTGTACGGTGAAGGATCACCGGAGCCGCCATGAACCTGGTGAACACCCACTACATTGTTGGTTTCCTGGAAAATGAACTCCATGTCGTTGACGTCAATGCCCACATCTTCCGCGGTGATATAGCGGCCGTGCAGCGAATCGATAAAGCGGCCGAAGGCCCGGAAAAGTGCTTCTGATTTGTCTTTACGCGGGTCGCCAATGATCACCGCTTTTCCACCGCCCAGGTTCAGGCCGGAAACAGCTGCCTTGTAAGTCATTCCGCGAGAAAGCCGCAACACATCCTGCAGTGCTTCTTCCTCTGTGGCATAGGGCCACATACGCGTACCACCCAGCGCCGGGCCCAGCGTGGTGTCGTGAATGGCAATGATGGCCCGAAGATCGACGTCCTTGTTATGACAGAACACGATCTGCTCGTGGCCGGATTCGTGGACAGAATTGAAGAGTTCCATGATTGCTCCTCCTTCGTGTTGTTATTGATCCGCGTCGGTCTATGCGTGGCGCAAGGAGCGCTCTCACAATAACTCAGGGTGCATTCAGGCATTCGGATCGAATCCGGAAAACGGTGCCTTGAACAGGCCTGTTTGCACCGATGCGCACGGGCTGCTAAAAACCGCACCCGTACTTGAATTCAGAAGCTTATTTTATCTCATTTGTAAAGGTTGATCATAACGGAACAGGGTTTGATTGACGTGGGTCGGGTGCATTCACTGCTGGATCAATTCGCCTTCTTCATCCAGTATTTTGATGGCCATCCCGAGCTGCTCGATCTGCGGTTGGATCAGGTCGATGTCTCCCACAACTATAATGGCAAGATTGTCGGGATCGATCAGTTTTGCGGCCAGCTCATTCAGGGTTTCGCGTCCGGTTTCCTTGAGTAAAGACTGCTGTTGCTTGCGGTAATCCAGAGGCAGGTCGTAGCGCAAGACCTGCGCCAGCAGTCCCAGTTTTGCGCCGGGCGTCTCGTAGCTCAGAGCATCACGCTGGCCAATGGCGTTTTGCATGTGCTCGTATTCCTCCTCGGTCATTCCGTCCGAGGAATAACTTTCCAGCTCAGTCAGGACTTCCCTGATGGCGTCTGCAGTTGCATCCTTGTTTATCTCTGAGGAGAAGCGGAAACTGCCGAGTTCCCGGCCTCCGCTGAAGCCGGTCCTGGCGCCATAGGTGTAACCCTTGTCTTCGCGCAGGTTGAGATAGATGCGGCTCTCACTGGTGCCTCCCAGGTTGAAGTTCATCAACCCGGCCCGGTAATAGTCGCCCAGCGCATCGTATTTGATCGAAGGATGCACCATGCGCAAACTGGATTGCGCAGCGTCTTCCTTGTTCACCAGGAAAACGGTACGGTCCGTGATCTTCGGTAAGGCTTCAATGGGTTCACGGTACTGCTCTGAAATCCTGAGCTTGCTCAGTTCCTGCAGGCTGGACAGGATATCCTCTTGCGGCAGACTGGTGCTGACCAGGACGCCTCGCAATTGCTCCGGTATGTGTGCTGCATAAAAAGCCCTGACGTCATCGAGGCTGATGTTTTGCACCGTGGAGGGCAGACCGCTTCCGGGGTAGGACAGCGGGTGTGTTGGCCCGGCCAGGACCGCGCCCATGGCGCGGCTGGCGAGCGAAGGCCCGGATTTGCGGGCCTGCATCAACGATTCCATGCGGCGGGACTTGATGCGATCAAAATCTTCTTCGGTGAAAGCCGGCTGCAGGATTCGTTCCATCATCAGCGCCATGCCCTCATCCAGGTATTTACTCAACACATTCAGGGAAACCGAAGTCTCGTATTGACCTGATGACACGCTCACCGATGCGCCAATACGCTCCAGGGCCTCGCTGAACTCGGCCGCCGTGTGCGTTTTGGTGGCTTCCCGCATCATGGCTGCCGTCAGGCTGGCCAGCCCTGCTTTGCCCGCTGGTTCGTCGCGCTGGCCCATCGAAAACAGGGCATGGATCGCAATGGTGGGCGTTTCGGTATTCGGTACGGCAAGCAGGCGCACGCCATTGACCAGTTGAGTATCCCAGATCGGCGGCAGATCAACGATCGGGTTGTTGCCCGGTTCGGGTTGGATGCTGCGATCAAAATCGTCCTGCACACTGCGCAATTCGGGCGCTGTTTCATCGGGCGGTGACACAGCAGGAGGTATCGCTTTGCCTATCGTGTCGGCCTGGTAGTTTTGAGGGCTCGCCGCAAGCTCGATCTGGCCATTGGGTACAACGCTTAACACGACGGCTGGCTGGCCTTCAATGTATTTCCTGAAGGCATTGACGGCCTCTTCGGCCGTGACTGCGGAGTATCGATCGATGTCATCCATCGCGGTTTTCGGATCACCGTTGTAAATCTCGGAATGTGCCAGAGCGCCGACCTTTCCGGAAACACTTTGCATGCCGAATATTTGTCCGGACTCGAAACCGGCTGTGAATTTCTGAAGGTCGTCTTCATTAACCCCCCGCTCAGCGAATTCGGCCATGGTTTCCCGGATAGCTGCTTCCATTTCCGTCAGGGTTTCACCCGAAGACGGATTCTGTATGACGATGAACATCATTTCACAGGCCAGTTCCCGGCAGGAATGGCTAACGTAGGCGCTGACGGCGCGACCGGTCTGCACCAGCCGTTGATAGAGCAGCGAGGCACGGCCCTGGCCCAGTACCTTGGCGGCTGCGTCGAGCGGCGCCTCGTCCTCGTGTGTTAGATAAACGGTCGGGAACACCATCGCGATGGCCGGCAAGTGGATGTTGTCTTCCAGGGTGATGTACCGGTCTTGCGAAATCTGCGCCGACTGTTTCGGCAGCCTTTCTACCTCGGGTCCCCTTGGGATGCTGCCAAAGTACTTTGCTACCCACTCCAGGGTCTGTTTCCGGTCGATGTCACCACCGATGGTGAGCGTTGCATTATTCGGGCCGTACCAGCGCAGGAAAAAGCGTTTCAAATCGTCGACGTCGGCTGCGTCCAGGTCTTCGATCCAGCCAATCACGGGCCATGAATAGGGGTGGCCGGCCGGATAGAGATTCTTCATCAGAGTCTCACTGATCCGACCGTAGGGCCGGTTGTCTATACGCTGCCCGCGTTCATTCTTCACGGTGGCGCGCTGAATTTCAAACTTCTCCCGGGAAACGGCATCCAACAACAGACCCATGCGGTCGGATTCCAGCCACAAGGAGATTTCCAACTGGTTTGCAGGCATGGTCTCGTAATAATTTGTGCGGTCGGAATTGGTGCTGCCATTGAGGACGCCGCCGGCGTTTGAAATGATCCTGGAGAATTCACCCTGGCCGACATTGGCGGAACCTTCGAACATCATATGCTCAAAAAAATGCGCAAATCCGGAACGGCCCGGCTCTTCCCGGTTTGATCCTACGTGGTAGGTCACGTCCACGTGAACCAGCGGATCGGAATTGTCTTCATGCAGTATGAGGGTCAGCCCGTTGTCGAGAATGTATTTGCCGAACGGGATGGAAATGTCATCATCACGGCCGGCAAAATCTTCAATCAGCGTGACGCCCGCCGGGAGTGTGATTGTGGGGGATGCCGTGCCGGGTCCGGTTGTGGCTTCAGGCGTATCCTGACCACAAGCAGAGAGAAGGAACAACAGGAGAACTGGAAACAGATGTTTGGACATGTGTTTTTCTCGGGTGAATTGGGGCCTGTTAACAGGCCCTGGGAAATACTCAGCTGGATTTGGATTCCGAGTGTGGAATGTTCAGGAAGTTTCATTTTCATCAACTGTCGCCTTCAGCGACGAAGGTCACAAGATCTACGTTGCCGGCGGAATTACCTGGTAGTCGAAAAGGCGGTGTATCGTGAAGACCTATGTTTCAATTGATGACGGTAAATCGGACAGATACATGAATCGAAATAAGCTGGCTAGATACTCAGTGGTCTTGTTGATCCTGATCTGTGTGGTGTCTCTCGTTGCATGTGGTACACACAAACCGACGATGAACCCTGAGGGTC
>DAOWGA010000171.1 GCA_030637665.1 Lysobacterales bacterium
ACCTGGCGCCGCACCAGGTGATGCGCAGCGTGCAGTTCGATGACGCGGCGGTCCTGGAAAGCCGCGCAATCTGGCTGTGCGCTTCCTGCCAGACCTGCACCACGCGCTGCCCTCAGCAGATCGACGTCACCGGCGTGATGGACACGCTGAGAATCGAATCACGCAGGCGCGGCATCGAGCCTGCGGTACCGGAAATCGCCAGGTTCAACGAATTGTTCATGCGCTGTATCAGCATATTCGGCCGCGCCTGGGAACTCGGCCTGGCCACCGCCTTCAACATGGTCTTACGCCAGCCCTTCCGGGATTCGAAGCTGGGCAGGAGATTGTTTGCCAGGGGCAAGCTGAAGTTTTTGCCTCATTTCGCCAGGGGCAGGATCAGGCACGTTAAACCGGCTGAAAATCCGAATGCCATCGGGTATTTTCCCGGCTGCTCGTTAAACGCCACGTCGATCGAGTACGGCAAGTCGGTCAAGAGTATCGCGCGCGCCCTGGACATCGAACTGCTTGAACCGCGGGACTGGGTCTGCTGCGGTTCCAGCCCCGCCCATGCCACCGATGCGAAACTGGCCAGGCTGATGCCCATGAAAACCATTGCCGCAGTCGAGCAAATGGGCCTCGGGACCCTGACTTCTCCATGCAGCGCCTGCTTCTCGCGCTTCAAACAGGCCGAACTGGCAACACGGGAAAACGACGTGGTGCGCGGCGAGATCAGCCAGGCCCTGGACTATGACTACAAAGGTTCGGTGGAAGTCCGCCACCTGCTCGACGTGATCGTTGAGCACGCAGGCCTGGACACGGTCAGCAAACGTGTCACACAGCCACTCCGGGGGCTCAGGCTTGCCTGTTATTACGGTTGTCTGATCACCCGGCCGGCCGGGGTAACTGCGGCTGAAAATCCGGAATACCCGGTCAAGATGGACCGCCTGATCGAGGCGCTTGGCGGGCACACCGTGGAGTGGTCGCGCAAGACCGATTGCTGCGGCGGCTCGCTCGCCATCAGCAAGACCGACGCAGCCATCGGGCTGATCAGGAACGTCGTGGAAGACGCCCGCGCCTGCGGTGCTGAAGCCATCGTCACCATGTGCCCGATCTGTCACCTGAACCTGGATTCCCGCCAGGCAGAAACGGGCGATGACCCTGAACTGCCCATCTTCCAGGCAACCCAGCTGATGGCAGTGGCCTTCGGGCTGGGTGAAAAAGGGGCCGCGCTTGGCAACAACCTGATCAATCCAAAGCCGTATCTGCGGGAAAAAGGGGTGCTGGTAAAATAAGCCGAAAACCGCTAACGGAGGACATAAAATGGTTAATGGCAATCGCGATATGGGCATTAATCACATTAAAACCCGTAAAAAACATCCCTGCTATGGAATGGGCCTGGGAATAATCGTCCTCGATGATGCCTACCCCGGGTTTCCGGGAGATGTTCGCAATGCCAGTGCCTTTCCCTATCCCATTCAATACGAAATAGCTGAAGGCGTCGACAACGACACGCTGGTTTGGCAAGAGGATAAGAGTCCGTGTCTTGAGCCCATAAAACGGGCGGCTAAAAAGCTGGAACAAATTGGCTGTCGCGCCATTGCGGCCGAATGCGGCTATTTCTCTTATTTTCAAGAAGATATCGCCGGCTATGTGGACATACCGGTATTCATGTCAAGCTTATTGCAGGTGCCGTTTATTCAGCAAGTTATTGGCCCTCAAAAAGCGGTCGGAATCGTATGTGCTCAAAAACGATTCCTGACCGACACCCATCTGCAAAACGTGGGAATTGACCTGGACAGCAATTTCTTTATCGCCGGCGCCCAGGACGAATACGGCTGCCCGGAGTTTGACAAGCTGTGGGATCCTGAAAAACGCCCCGAATGCCCGGAAGCCTATTACGACAAAGCTGAAAAAGACATGATCCGGGTTTGTTCAGAGTTTTGCAGCGCCCATTCAAATATCGGCGCGCTCATGCTGGAATGCACCGGCATGCAGCCCTTTGCGCGGGCCGTACAGCGGGTGGTTGACCTACCGGTTTTCAGCTGGGGCACCCTGCTGGATTATGCCTATTCGGTGGTTGTGCATCGTGACTACTACGGCCATGTCTGACTGACTCGCTATTGCACCGCCTGATCGCTTATGATCGAGCATCAGTGAATACCAAATCAGGACAATAAAAATGTCGTTTTTTCGCCGCTGGCTGCTGATCACTGTACTGGGGTTTTCGGGCGGCATTATTTTCCTGCTGCCATGGCTGTTCGAGGTCTTCTACACGCCGCTGGGCAGTGCATTAGGCCTTAATCACACGGAACTTGGTAGCCTTGTCAGCATTTTCGGAATCGTCTCGATGATCTGCTATTTTCCGGGAGGCTGGCTTGCCGATCGAGTCTCGCCGAGGAAACTGATTACCGTATCACTATTGGGGACCGGGCTGGCGGGGCTCTATTTCTCGACCTTTCCTTCGTATCGTGTAAGCCTGGCCATACACGCGTTTTGGGGGGTCTGCATAACGCTCCTGTTCTGGGCCGCAATGATCCGCCTTACACGGAACTCGGCGCCGGCCGATCAGCAAGGCCGCGCATTCGGCACGCTCGAGTTTGTTCGCGGCATCGCGGAAGGATTGACCAATACCGGCCTGTTGGTCGTTTTCGCCTGGCTGGGCAGTACTCAGCAGGCCCTGTCGACGGTCGTCGTTCAATTGTCGTGGGTGACAATCGCGCTTGGTGTCATCGCATGGTTCGTCATCGAGGATATATCGCCTGACCAATCCGATTCGGCCACTGATCACGCAATAGGCTGGCAAGACGTACTCTCCGTGCTCAAGATGCCGGTCATATGGTTGATTATCATCGTGGTAATGACCGCCTATTGCGCCTACTGGTCGTCATATTCAATCAATCCGTATGCAACTGACGTTATTCTCACATCCGCGGCCGTCGCCGGTGCAATCAGCATAGCCAGGATGTGGCTCAAACCGGCCTCGGGTTTCATTGCCGGGTTTGTGGCTGACCGGTTTGGCGTTGCGATTTCCACGAGCGCTCTGTTCGTAATGCTCGTGGTCAGTTTCCTGGGGATGGCTGCCCTGTCCGGAAACCTGCCCGGATTTAACGTGATGCTGGGATTCCTGGCCGTAGCCGCCATCGCGATTTTCGCGCTGCGGGGTATTTACTTTGCATTGCTCGAAGAAGGCAAGGTGCCGCTTGCAGTCACCGGGACAGCGACGGGGGTCATATCCGCCGTGGCATTCACACCGGATGTATTCATGCCCCTTCTAAGCGGCGCGCTCCGGGATGCATACCCGGGCGCCGAGGGATATCGTTACCTTTTTCTAATCACCGCTGGGATGTGTGCCCTTGGACTGATCGCGTCGGTGACGATCTATTTCAAGTACGTCAAGCCGAAGAATGCCAGTAATAACTGATCAATCCCCGGTGATGTTCGACGATGCACTTCCCCCCGCGGTGGATGTCGTGGTCATCGGCGCCGGCATTGCCGGCACCGCCACGAGTTACTTTCTTGCAGGGCACGGCCTGAAAGTAGCGTTGTGTGAAAAAGGCCGGGTCGCCGGGGAACAATCGAGCCGCAGTTTTGGCTGGATTCGCCAGCAGGGCCGGGACTGGGCCGAGTTACCGGTCATGATGGAGTCGAATCGAATCTGGCGCGGGCTAGCCGAAGAAACCGGTGAAGCTGACCTGAATTTCACCGAGTCAGGTTGTTATTACTTCGCCGAGAGCCAGGCATCGCTGGCCAGGTACGAACAATGGTATGAACTCGCCAGGCAACACCAGCTCGACACCCGGATGTTGACCGCTGAGGAGCTCGATAACCGATTTCCCGACCTCAAGGGGAATTGGGCGGGCGGCATGGTGACGCCGTCTGACGGGCGTGGTGAACACTTCACCGCAGTGTCGGCATTGGCCCGTGCGGCCCGCCGTCGCGGGGTGGCCGTTATCGAGAACTGCGCGGTGCGCACCGTGGATATCGAAGCTGGCCGGGTCGCCGGCGTGGTGACGGAAAAAGGCCGGATTCGTTGTGAAAAAGCGGTTCTCGCAGCCGGTGTCTGGTCGACGTATTTCGCCGCCAATGCCGGCGTCAATTTGCCCCAGTTGGGAACGTGCTCTTCAGGGGCCCGCACCGAACGGTGCCCGGAAGTATTCAGCGCCAACCTGTCACTGGATGGGCTGTCGTTTCTCCGGCGCGACGATGGCAGCTACACCGTTTCCAGTAGCGACCGTGCGGTACACTTCCTGTCGCCCGCCTCATTCAAATACTTCACCAGGTTTTTCGCCCTGCTCAAACTCTCGGCGCGCGACGTCAGGCTCAAATTCAGAGCACCGCCTGGATACCCCGGTGCCTGGGGCTCACCACGTCGCTGGTCCGGCGACGAGATCAGCCCGTTCGAACGCATGCGGGTGGTAAATCCCCCGGTATCTCCCACCGTGGTCACGCGCATTGAGGAACGTATGCCACAGCGCTGCCCGGCATTGAAAAACGTTAAACTGGCTGAAACCTGGGCCGGCATGATTGATGTGACACCGGATGCCGTACCGACGCTGGGGGAAGACCCGGCGCTCAAGGGGCTTTATATCGCAACGGGATTGAGCGGCCACGGTTTTGGCATCGGACCTGCCATCGGGCGTATTGCCGCGGACCTCGTCCGGGAAGAGCCACCGGGTCATGATTTGCGACGCTTTCGCCCGGAGCGGTTTTTTGACGGCAGCGCCATCGTGCCCGGACCGTACTAGAGCGGTAAAATGATCGAGAAGCAATTCACACCGGGGAACAGAAAGGAATGAAGACACTGGTCATCGGTGCCAACGGTCAGATCGGCCGGATGTTTTGCAGCAAGGCGCATCAGGCGGGCTTCCCCTTGCGCGCCATGGTGCGCGAGCCAGATCAAGCGACATGGTTTCAGGAGCACGGCATCGAGACGGTGGTGGCGGATCTGGAGGATGACTTCCTGGGCGCATTGAACGGCTGCGAACAGGTCGTGTTTACCGCCGGTGCGGGAGGCGCAGGACCGGACAAAACCCTGTTGGTGGATTTGTATGGCGCCATACGGACTGTGGATTTCGCCAAAGCCCAGGGAATCCGGCGGTTGATCATGGTCAGCGCCATGCGGTCCACGGTTCCCCAGTCAGCGCCGGATTTCCTGCGTCCTTACGCGGCTGCAAAGTATGCGGCGGATCATTACCTGATGACCTCCGGACTCCCTTACCTCATCCTGCTACCCGGACGTCTGACCGATGAGCCCGCCAGTCACCGCATTCGTACCGTACGTGACGAGTCACTACCCATCACCATCTCGCGGGAAAATGTGGCCGAATGCCTGTTGGCGGCACTGCGGTATGACAGCCTGTGCAACCAACAGATTATCCTGCTTGATGGCGACGACGATATCGACGGGACCTTCACCCGGTTGTCAGTCGCATGTTGAATGTCGTGCCTTCGTCACCGAAGACGATTAGCCGGGGCACCCTGATTCCTGGGCTTAAGTAATTTCCGTTGATGCAAATCATTGTACTTTGCATGTTGGATAGTGAGTAATGGGGAGGTGTGGCAAGGAGCTGAGACATGGAACACCCGCAGACCAACGTGAATGCCCAAATCACCCCCCACTATCGTGGAATGACTGATGATCAGTGCCGTCTGATTCACCGTGCCAGTCTCGAAATTCTGGAACGCACGGGGGTGCTGCTGTATTACCAACCCGCCGTCGATTTGTTGAAGAAGGCGGGATGCTACGTGGAGGAGAACCGGGTCCGTATCCCGGCCCACCTGGTTGAATGGGCCTTGCGCGCGGCGCCCAGCCATATCCGGCTGTATGACCGTTCCGGTAAGCCGGCGCTGCAACTGGGGGATCGCATTTCCAACTTCGGTACGGGCTCCGATTGCCTGCACATCCTGGATCACCGCACGAACGAAAGGCGGGATGCGCTGTGCCAGGATATCGTCGACGGCATACGCGTGGCGGATGCCATGCCGCATATCGACTTTATCATGTCGATGTTCCTCCCCAGCGATGCACCGGACGCGGCGGATGTACGGCAGATGGAGGGAATGCTGAACTACAGCGCCAAGCCCATCTGTTTCGTCACCTACGAATGGGAAGGCACGGCGGAAATCATCGACATGCTTGAAGTGGTTGCAGGTGGTGCAGAGCAGTTGCAGGCAAGGCCCACGGCGATCCTGTATATCAACCCCACCAGTGGCTTCAGGCATAACGAAGAGGCGCTGCGTAAGTTGATGTACGTGGCTGAAAAACACCTTCCATGCGTGTATTGGCCTGAGGTTGGGCGTGGCCTGACTTGTCCCATCACTTTTGCAGGCGCCATGGCCTGCTCAAATGCAGGCCATCTGGCCGGCTTGGTCATCGCCCAACTTGTCAACGAGGGCGCACCGGTCGCGCTCTGCACAGCCGTGCCATTTTCCCTTGATATGAAGACGATGGTCGTCCCCTACGTTGACCCGGATTGCAAGGCATTCGGTCTTGAGATGAGTCATTACTATAATTTGCCAGCCTTCAATTGGGGAGGGATGAGCGACTCGAAACTGCTGGACGAACAAGCGATCATGGAAGCCACGCTAAGCCTTTTCGTGGCCACGATTAATGGAGGCAACCTGATTCACGATGTGGGTTATATGGAGTCGGGATTGATGGGCTCGCTGGAATTGGTCGTGATCTGTGACGAGATTATTTCGTGGCTCAAAGCCTCCATGCAGGGGCTGGAGATCAACGAGGAGACCCTGGCCCTCGACGTGATCCATGAGCATGCGCTGAGTGGGGATTTCCTGGGGGCCGAGCACACGCTGCGCCACGTACGTGAGGACTGGCAGCCGCGCCTGATCGACCGGCATAACTATGAACAGTGGATGGCCGGCGGCGGGACGTCGATGCGTGAGCGGGCCAGGGCGAAGATCGACGAGATTCTTGGTGCAGAGCCACGGCACATATTGCCGCCCGATATTGAGAAGAGGATCAGGACAATCACTGAAAGGGTGATTGCAGCATCCGGAGGGATTTCACTTAAGGATTGACGCTACGTTTCGAGGGATTTGGGTGGCTGGATCAGGTGTATATTTTGCATTAGACTGGGTTTCAGGAGAATCTTGGCACTATCAGGAATGGATGTGGCATTCATAATTGTGGGGCAATCATTAATCAAGGTGCAATAGGAGGTTTCAGGCAATGGCAGACATGGTACAGAGAATCGCCAAAAAGCTATACCAGGGCGACATTGAAGCGGTAGGTGAGTTGGTCCAGGATGCACTGGACGCGGGAATGGCACCAGGCGAGGTTCTGAAGGACGCGCTGCTCGCCGGTATGGACGAGGTCGGCCGGGATTTCAAGGAGGGCGTTCTCTTTGTGCCCGAGGTGCTTTTCGCCGCACGGGCCATGCATGCCGGTATGGATTTGTTGCGACCGCTGCTGGCTGACAGTGAAATCGCCAGTTCGGGCAAGTGCGTCCTGGGAACAGTTAAAGGTGACCTGCATGACATTGGCAAGAATCTGGTCACGATGATGCTGGAAGGGGGGGGCTTTGAGGCCATCGATCTGGGGATTGACCTGGAGCCGGGCACTTTTGTGGACGCTGTCCGCGAGCACAAGCCCGATGTTGTCGGGATGAGCGCCTTGCTGACCACCACCATGCTCCAGATGAAGGCGACAATTGAGGCCCTGGAAGAGGCTGGGCTGCGGGACTCGGTCAAGATCATGATCGGCGGCGCGCCGGTGACGGCCGCTTTTGCCGTGCAGATCGGCGCTGATGCGTACGCCCCGGACGCAGCCACTGCGGTGGAAATGGCGCGTGAGTTGATGGCTTAACCGCGACTATCCGCCGTGAGAGAATATCCAACGCGAGTGAGCCGATTATTGTGGGTGCATGCATACGCTTTAGCAAATCAATTCGCCTGCACGGCTTCGAGTTTCCGATTGTTATCCCGGGGTGAGAGACCCCGATAGACATACCGTATCTTTCAAGGAGGCAAACCATGGCAGAACGAGAGAAGTGGGGGCCGAGCACAACTGCCTTACACGCAGGCTACAGCCCGGTTCCGATGGACATGACACCCTTCAGGTCTTTTGTCCCACCGGTGATTCAAAGCGCGGTCTTTCCCCTCAGTGATGTCGACCA
>DAOWGA010000145.1 GCA_030637665.1 Lysobacterales bacterium
CCAGCGATGGGCACTGGGAAGCCGTCGCCGAGATTGAGCAATTCGGAATACAGGCTATGGGCTTATCGCGCAAGCAAAGGCTCAAATTCATGCGGCAGTGGATGGATGAGATGGGCCGCCAAAAAGACTTTGTCAGCGAGTTCGTTTCCGTTGATGCCGGTGGCATCCCCGCCGAGTGGGTGCTGGCGCCCGGAGCGGACGCTTCGCGCCGGGTGCTCTATATTCACGGCGGAGCATTCATAGCGGGAAGTCCCTTGAGTCACCGGAATATCACCAGTCGCTTTTCCGAGATCAGCGGCGCTGCGGTGCTGGTCATCGATTATCGCCTGATGCCGGAGAACCGGCGCCGCGACGGCATTGAGGATTGCAGGACCGCCTATCGATGGATCCTGGACAACGGTCCGGCCGGTCCCGAGCCAGTCGGTCATCTCGCCGTCAGTGGCGATTCCGCAGGAGGCAACCTGAGCTTGTCGCTGATTGCCTGGGTGCGGGACCAGGGTTTGAGGGCGCCGGATGCAGTAGTTGCTCTTTCTCCGACCGTGGATGGCACTTTTTCCAGCCCAAGCATTGTCACTAACGTGACTTCGGACATCATGCTGGGCCCGTTGTTTTCCGTACTGTTGAAGATACCCGCACCGATTCGCCGCTGGTTATACGTGTTGGAAAACCGGTTCAGTCCCGCCAACCCCGTGGTTTCTCCTGTTTTCGGGAACCTGTCGGGCCTGGCGCCTACGCTGATCCAGGTCAGCGAGGCTGAAATGCTGCTGGATGACGCCCGGCGTTATGTCAACAAGGCGCGTGCCAGCGGATCACGGGCCGTGGTGCAGAGTTGGGGGCACATGATGCACGTCTGGCATATTTTTTACCCGGATGTCCTGGAGGCTGAAGAAGCCTGGCAGGAAATCCGCAAATTCCTGGATTCAACCCGCTAGCAGCCCTCTTACTCCGGACCGGCTTGTGCAAAACTGAGAATCACCACCTTCCGGCTTTCTTATATTCGACTGATCCTCCGAGTTGCCTGCGTACGGCGATTCGCTGATTGGCGCCACTCAGAATTCTGGCCTGGTACAGGGTTTCCCGTGCCAGGGCCATGCCCGGGCTTCCGCTCCAGCTTTTACGATACAGTTTCTTGGTTGCGGCAACAGCGTCCGGTGATCGTTCCTTAAAGCTTTCTGCCAGCGAACGGGCAGCCGTCAGAGGGTCAGAATCCAGTCCGGTTGCCAACCCCAGTACCAAAGCTTCCGTTCCGGAAAATTCAGCTGCGGTCATTGCCAACTTCATCGCCTGGTCGCGGTGCATGAGTTCACGCAGAGCGAGGGTGCCGCCCATATCCGGTATCAGGCCCCATTTGCCCTCCATGATGGAAAGTGAAGCCTCGGGCTGGACGATACGAAAGTCCGCCCCCAGGGCAATCTGCAGACCGCCGCCCCAACAACGGCCGTGTACGGCAGCAATGACCGGTACGGGTAGCTTGCGCCATCCGGTACTGACCACCTGTGCAAGATTGGCTTGCCAGGGTAGCCACTTCCACAACAGCTTCAACATGCCGGATCTGTTTCTCATCACCGACTTCACATCCAGCCCGGTGCAAAAATCAACGCCCTCACCGGACAAAACGACGGCGCGTAAATCCCTGCTTTTCGCTACCTGTTTCTGGGCCTGTGCAATGGCCTCGAACATTCCGATGTCCAGGGCATTGTGTTTATCGGCCCGGTTCAGGCGGATATGCGCGACTTTGTGGTCAATGTAGAGGAGCACGGCTTGTGACATGAGGATTCCTTAATCTGAAGAATTTGTTTTGGCGGTGAAATCAGTCCTCACATTTTGCTCTTTTTACTCGAAACCGTCACCCACATAACGATAAAATGGCGAATGAAAATATTTCTCGCCAGCTCTGAATTAAGCCCCCTGGCCAAGGCCGGAGGTTTGGCAGATGTGTGTTCGGCGCTATCCGCCTACCTGCATGAACAGGGCCATGACATCCGTGTATTGCTGCCTTTCTACTCGGCCATCGATACTTTCGAACTCGAAATCATGCCGGTCAGCGGATTGCAGAACCTGACCCTTACTACCGGCGGCCACGAATTTCACTACTCTGTTGATTCAACCACGCTGCCGGGCACTTCGCTCACGGTATACCTGTTGCGTTGCCCCGAACTGTTCCAGCGCGCAGACATATACGCCGGCCCTGACGAGCATTTGCGTTTCATCGTACTGTCCCGGGCAGCCATTGAGATGTGCCAGCACCTGGCTTTCGCGCCGGATATTTTCCATTGCCATGACTGGCATACTTCGCTGGTGCCCTTGTATCTGAAAACCCTTTATGAATGGGATTCCCTGTTCTCTAAAACGCGCTCGGTGCTGACCATTCACAACATCGGCTACCAGGGTGTGTTTGGCGCCAGTGTGATCGGTGACGCCGGCTTGCAGGATTATCGGGAAATGCTTGATCAGGAAGACCTGGAAGGAGACCGGGTCAATTTTCTCAAGACCGGAGTTCGTTACGCGGATTTATTGACGACCGTGAGTCCGACCTATGCCCGGGAAATATTGACAGCGGAATTCGGCATGGGCCTGGAAGGCCTGCTCCAGCAGCGAGGTGATGCGCTTGTAGGCATTCTGAACGGTGTTGACTACTCGGAGTGGAGCCCGGAATCCGATCATCTGATCATGCACAATTTTTCGGTGCTGAAGATGGCCGGTAAAAAGGCTAATAAGACGGAGTTGGAAAAAGAGTTGCAGCTTGAGACCGATACCGACAGACCCATCATCGGCATGGTGACCCGCCTGACCTGGCAAAAGGGTCTGGAACTGGTCCAGCAGGTCATCCCGGAACTGTTGGATCAACGTGATTTTTCTCTGGTGGTGCTGGGTAGCGGGGAAGCCGATTATGAGAACTACTTCCACTGGCTGCAAAACCGCTATCCGGGCCGTGTTGCTTTCTACTGCGGCTTTAACAATCAACTGGCGCACAAGGTGGAAGCGGGCAGCGATATGTTTCTCATGCCTTCGCGCTATGAGCCCTGTGGGCTCAACCAGATGTACAGCCTGCGCTACGGAACCGTTCCCATCGTGCGCGCCACAGGCGGGTTGGCTGATTCCGTGCAGCATTACGATCGCGAGACAGGGAAGGGAACCGGTGTGGTGTTTCATGATTTTGACGCCGGCGGGCTTAGCTGGGCCCTGAACTATGCACTGGATCTGTATCAAAGCCGGAAAGACTGGAAGCAGGTGGTGGCGAATGGCATGTCAATGGACTACTCCTGGAAACAACAGGGCCGCATTTATGAGAAGCTATTCAGGGGAATTCACGTGGATTCGCCTGACGCATAGTGCCGGCGGCGCTTTCATTCGGTGGTGGCGCATGTGTGTCATCGACCGGCTGATCCAGAACCACCGGTGCAGCCCTCCCGATCATTTGATAAAGCACTCTGAGCTGAGCGCGGAATAGTTCATCGAAGGCCGGACCGTCTTCCGCCCGGCCTTCCTCTCCCAGCCACCAGAACCAGTCGGAACTTTCACACACGGACAATTGCTCGAGAATCTGCTCAACGGGGAGTCTTTTTTCGGGATCGTTTTCCAGTGCATGATCCAC